>JBEISW010000020.1:0-15003 GCA_040375215.1 Crocinitomicaceae bacterium
AACCAAATATTGCTTTATCAGATTTGGTGAGAGAGGTTAAGTCCAATTCTTCAAAATGGATCAACGGGAGGAGGTTGGCCATGGGCAGATTTGAATGGCAGGAGGGTTTTGGAGCTTTCTCTTGTTCTCATTATCAATTGAATGATGTTATTGCATATATAAATAATCAAGAAGAACATCACTCTACAAAAACCTTCAGAATCGAGTACATAGAGTTATTGCAAAAATTGGATATTGATTTTAATGACAAATATCTGTTCAAGGAAATTGAATAATGTTACTCCTTTGGAGCTTTTTATAAACCGGCTTAAAGTGGCATGATTCTTTTCCAAAACTGAAAATAAGGAGATTAACCCATCCAGAGAGTTTGCTCTGGATAGATTGTTTGGTTATAATGAAATCTTAACCCCTACCCACAACATCCTACCCGCTTGTGGATAGTAGAAGCGTTCATCAGTTCGTTGCTCCATATAGATATAAGAATAGGTATATCCGTTGGTTACGTAGAAATTATTCAAAAGGTTGTTTACCGTTAACGTCGTCTGAATCTCGCGATTTCCTGCACTCTTGGTGTATTGCAAAGTCAAATCTTGTACTTGATATGCGGGCAATGATCGGTCAGTATTTCCGGTGTTGTCCAAATGTTGCTGACCCACATATTTCCATTGCCACATGACTTCCAGGTTTTTCATGATGTTGTATTGAAGTACTACACTGGAAATGCTTCTTGGGGAAAATGCAATGGGTGTGTTTTCATGAGGTATAAAAACCTTGATTGTGGTTGAGTCGTTTATGGTATTAAGGATCTCTTCATTGTAAGCTAGAATGCGGTGATCAGATAATGTAAGATTCCCGTATATTCTGAGGTTTCTGTTGAATAGTGTGACGTCTTTTGTTGCCTCTATCTCAATACCCCTTCTGAAGCTGGACGCTATATTGGTTCTTAGTGGTGCTCCAACATCATTGACAGCTCCTGTCAATACCAATTGATCTTTGTATTGCATCCAGAATAAATTGACATTGAATTGGGTCAATTTAAGTTGAGGTTTTTTGCTGTTGGGTTGAATTCCCTTTTGGTCAAAATCCAGTTGACTATTGACATCCAAACGTCTCCAAGTCCAAGATAGTTCATTGTCAAGCATGTACTCTGCCTTTGGCTTGTAATCGTTATCGATATAATCATTGCGGTTTGGTTCTTTTCCAATCCAAGCAACCAATGCACTGATTTGATTTTTTCTATTGATGCGATAGCTTCCTCCTAGTTTGGGGTTAAAGAAAATGAGCTCATCATTCACATTATAGCCTACAAGGTCATTATTGATTCCTGTTGTGTTATAGTTCACCCTTCTCAATTGTAGATCAGCAAAACCATTCCATTTGTCTCTTTGGTGGGTGTATTGCACGTATCCCATTTGATCAGATTTTTGAGAATTGCCCGCGTAGTATGGTGATGAGAAATCATAGTTGGGTGTAGGTTGGATATCAATTACCTCCCCAAAATGTTTTCCAATGTATTGCATCATATATGTTCCAATGTGCAAGGTGTTGAACTCATTCAAGAAAAGACTCAGTCGAGATGAAGCACCAAAAAGATTGTTGTCTAGCCATCTTCTTCTGACGATATCAGCGTAGTCTACTAGCGTTCCATCTTGTCCAGTATTGATGAATCCAGGTAGATTATAATTGGCCAACGCAGTACCATTTTTTTTCTCCTCAAAATATCCTGCACCGCGAGTGTGAAAGATATTGGTGTGCCATTTCAATTTTGCATTGTGGTACAACACATGAAATTGCTGATGATGCTGTTGGTATTGATCCACCTGATTGGGATGGGTATAGTAGTTGTAGTTACGACCAGACTCAATTAGGTTACTCGTCTCAGCTTCCGTTAATCCATTGCGTGCGGCGAAATTCATCATGTCCGTTGTGTTTCCGTACAGCCTTTCGTGAGGTGTTCCATACCAAGATTGATAAGTTCTTTCATTTCCACCAAACGCAGCGAGCAAGAATTTCCAGTGTAGGGTGTTTTTTTGAAAATCAAATTGGTATCCGTTCATTTTTGCTGATGCTCGATCAATGTATCCGTCGCTGTTGATTTGTGACAGCCTTGCATTCAAGAAGAATCCTTTGCGCAATGAGATGCGTTCTAATTGTAAAGTTTTGCGCAAGCTGTTGAAGCTACCCCATTGCATTCCATAGGATATTCGGTGAGGAAGGTTAAGGTTTTGGTCGATGGTGTTGATGTGGATGGACCCACCAAAAGCTCCCGGACCTGCAGAGCTGGGCCCTGCACCTCGTTGGATTTGAATCTCACCGGTGCTAGAAGCCAAGTCAGGAAGGTTAACCCAAAAGACTTGTTGGCTTTCTGCATCGTTCAATGGAATATTGTTGATGGTAACATTGATGCGAGAGGGATCACTTCCCCTGATCCAAAGTCCGGTATAACCCACGCCTGTTCCTGCGTCACTTGTGGATACCAATGAAGGAGTGAATCTGAGCAAGTATGGAACATCTTGTGCTGTGTTCATTTTTGCTAAATCTTTTGAATTGAGGTTGGTGTGAGCAACCGGCGATTTTTGATCCACAAAAATGGGAGAGTCTCGGATGATGAGCGGATTTCCCACTACAATTGGAATGGAATCACGAACATGACTTTTCAAAGGAACCAAACTTTTTACAGGTTCAATAACTTGAGACCACCCACTGAGTGTGATCATCCCAACCAGAATGGTCAAGAATACTTTTTTTTTCATTTGTCTTAAAATACAACAGCATTGGTCATGACAATGCAATTTATTTTGTTTCCCTTGGCAGCATGACCTGCCCAGGTTCCCTTGTTTGAAAACAAGAAGGGTATAATCTCAGACGCGGTTCAACGCGTCACCCCTTTGGACAATGCGAATATAATAATATCATTGAAAAACAAAAATCTTCCCTTCTTACCTTTGCACGATGAAAATTCATTACACCATTGATACCCTGCCACCTCATGTCAAGACATGGGTAACCATGGGTACCTTTGATGGTTTGCATTTGGGACATCGTTCTATTCTTTTAGAAATGCAACGAAAGGCGCAAGAGCAGCATGCCCAAACTGTAGTGTTGAGTTTTGATCCTCATCCTAAGAAAGTACTGTTTCCAGATAGTGAGCCTTTGCCCCAGATTCAGAGCTTGCAGGAGAAGGCTTTGGTGTTGGAAGAGTGGGGAATTGATCATCTTGTATTGCTTCCTTTTACATTGGAATTGGCTCAATTATCCGCTACTGATTTTGTGAGAAACATTATCGTGGACGGATTGCATGCTGCTGGTGTTTACATGGGATATGATCATCGTTTTGGTAAGAACAGAATAGGAGATATTCATTTGATGGCTCAATTGGGCGATGTTCATGGTTTTGAGGTTAAGCAAATGGAGGCTTATGCCCCAGATGGTGTTCCAGTGAGCTCTACTAAGATTCGTCAGGCTTTATTGAGGGGTGATATAGTTCAGGCGAATAAGATGTTGGGTCGTCCTTTTGTCCTGCAAGGAGAAGTAATCAAAGGACAACAGTTGGGAAGCAAAATAGGTTTTCCTACGGCCAACATCACGGTACAAGGAACAGACAAATTGATTCCCAAGTGGGGGGTTTATGCAGCAATTTTGAATTGGAACAATAAGCAATATGCAGTAGCATTGAACGTTGGATATCGACCAACGGTTAGCAGTTCAATGCAATTGCATGTTGAGGCTCATATTTTGGATTTCGATCAAGATATTTACGGGAAATGCATTACCTTAGAACTGCACCAAAGGTTAAGAGACGAGAAGAAAATGAATGGGCTGGAAGATTTGGTTGCACAAATAACAAAAGATGTTCAATGGGTAAAAGATTGGTATGCCTCTTCTTTCTGACTTTAGTTGTATGTAAGTACAACGCTCAATGTTTGCCTGCGGAGCAGCTGGATACCTGTCGAATTTTCAGATCGATTGCGGCCATTCAAGGGCATGAGCAGGAAGTGTACCGCATTGATTTGAGTAAAAAGAAATTGAAGTCCATTCCTTTGGAAGTTTTCAAATGTCCCCATCTTCAGGAATTGAGAATGAATAAAAATGATATTCGAACAATTCCGGATGAAATTAAAAATTGTCCTGAATTACAAAGGATTGAAATGCAATTCAATCGCATTGATAGTTTGCCGGTCGCCTTGTTTTCACTGTTACATTTGAAAAAGTTGGATTTGGGTTACAATGATATTTTTACCATACCTGATGCCATAGGAGATTTACAAGAGTTGGAAATATTGGCCATGTGGGACAATCCCATAGGAATATATAGCCATGAATTGTTGAGATTGAACAACCTTAAACATTTGGATTTTCTCAATAATCCCATCAATGAGAGTGTTCAACGCGCCTTACAGGAGGGTCTTCCCAATTGTCAAATGCATTTTTCTTTCCCTTGTCAATGTGAAGTGGGTTGGTGATGAATTACCTTTGAGGTATGAAATACCAACAACTTTCCGCTTCATTTTACACAGGTGCCCGAACCAAGGTTAGCGCCCAAATGCCACAAGGATGTGCAGCTGTATTTTTTAGCAATGACATTTATCCAACAAGCGCTGACGGCACATTGCCTTTTAAGCAGGCTTCTGATATTTTTTATTTGACTGGCGTCGATCAGGAGGAAACCATTTTGGTTTTGTTTCCTTCATCTGCACAATCTGGAATGCGTGAAATTTTGTTTGTCCGAGAAACCAATGAGCATATTGCTGTGTGGGAAGGAGCCAAGTTGACCAAGGAGCAAGCCAGAGCACAAACGGGAGTGCAGAATATTCAATGGACGAGTGATTTTGAAAAGGTCATGCGCATCATCATGAATGAGGCTGAAGTAATGGGTTTAAATGACAACGCGCATACGCGAGCTACCATTGAGGTAGAAACGCGCGAAGCCAGATGGAATAAGAAGATGCGTCAAGATTACCCCAATCATGGTGTGTACCGCATGGCTCCCATTATGCACCACGTACGAGCGATAAAAGCGGATGAAGAGATTGATCAGTTGAAGCGTGCCATCAACTTGACCAGACAGGGTTTTGAGCGGGTGATGAAGATGGTTAAGCCAGGAGTGTTGGAGTATGAATTGGAGGCGGAGTATTTGCACGAGTTTGTAAAAAATGGTTCAAGAGGTTTTGCCTATACACCTATCATCGCATCAGGGGCCAGCGCTTGTGTTTTGCATTACATCGCCAATGATTTGCCCTGCAAAGACGGCGATTTGTTGCTGATGGATGTGGGCGCTGAGTATGGCAATTACAATGCGGACATGACGCGTTGTATTCCTGTAAATGGTAAGTTTTCACCACGTCAAAAAGATGTGTACAATGCTGTATTGCGCGTGATGGAAGGTGCCAAGCAGTTGCTTCGTCCAGGTGTAATGATGGCTGATTATCATACTGAGGTTGGGAAATTGATGACGGCGGAGTTGGTCGGATTGGGCTTGTTGACAACAGAAGAGTCTCAGCAACCATTGGCTTATAAAAAGTATTTCATGCACGGGACCAGTCATTTTTTAGGCTTGGATGTCCATGACGTTGGCGATTGGAATATTCCTATTGAAGCGGGCAATGTGTTTACCGTTGAGCCTGGTATTTATATCCCTGAAGAGTCTTTGGGTATTCGAATAGAGAACAATATTGTTATCACCAATGGAGAGCCTTTGGATTTGTTTACTGATTTCCCCACAACTGTGGAAGAAATTGAGGCGATAATGGCCAGTTGACTTTTCTCATTGTAAATACATTACAATGAGCTTTCGGTTCTTGGTCTGACAAACCGAAAGTTCATGTATCATCCTATTTCCATTTCCGATAAGGGAATCTGAGGCGAGTTTTGTCCTTATTGCAAAGCACCAACAGTTCGGGTATCGCCGGATTCTATTTCATCTTACATTCCATTGCATCCGCAGGATACGGTATTCCAATGTGTCTTTCACCCACAGCATTTTATCGCTTGGAGTAGTGACGATATCCATCAACAAGGAACTATCGCAGATCCCTATTTAAGGGCATGTCGATACTTGGTCAGCTCTGAGATTAGGAACATTGTTTCTTTATTTCCTGAAAGCATATTCGCCAAGGAATGCATTGTGCGGTACATCAATTACAAGTTGCAAAACGGAACTTCTGATTACCTGAATGTGCAGTTGTTGGACGAAAGTGATTGTTTTAAAATATTACAAGTCATTCGATCGGCGGAATGGCAGAAGTTGATTCCTGTGCCCTTCAACGAATCCTTTGCTGAACGAATCGGGTCAGCCAATAGGCTGTTTCGAGAAATTTTATCCTTGCATGACTTTATCGAACATTCTGTTTTTCTTGAGATTTACAATGCTTTGGAGATTGAGTTATCTTTTGATGTTTTCGTTAATCGTACATTTGAGTTGATAGATTTTTTTAGAAGTTGTGGCGACCAATATTTGCGGGTTGTCTCCGGCAGATGCGCCGTTTGTTATGCACATTCCGACTCGCTGGGTTTTTTGCTCATTGGCGATCAATCATGGAAATTACACCAGTTTCCTTTTTCATTACAAGGACAACAAATTCACTGATTTGCATGACTGCGGTTCGATGGTTCACCCCTGTCAACATTTACCACTTGGAAGCAAGTATTCTTTTCAACGTGGCAGAATCATTGATCAAGCTTCTTTATACAATTAATCCAATGAGAAAGATTGAAAGATTGCCACATGCAGCTGTGGTACTCAAGCCTACTGTGAACTTTTTAAATTGGTCACTTCACTTCCATGATCCCATGGCTAAGGTGCAATTTCTAGATTCAGATGTATTTATGATTCCCGATCTTAACGATGTGATTGATATTCACCAGTGGCTGCATGAACATTTCACGGATTTGTTCATTCATTTTGTTTCTGAGTGGACGGACACTGAGGCCTTTTGGCCTGATGTGGATGATTATGAAGTTTTTTGTAATTACTTTGATGTAGAAGTGATGCCAATGGCTTGGCGTGTCAATGACTGATTCAACATTTTCAGCAGTGAAATGTTATCATTTATTGGAAGTTCATCATAGGGCTTGTGTTTATTTTTGCTGACAAAAGTCATTTTTTATGAAAAAGGGTTTCAAATCATTGTGGTTGCAAGGGATGCGTTTTGAGGGAGAGGCTTTGCGCAAGATTTTTCTTCTTTCCGTATTGGCCAGTGTGTTTCACTTGGCCTTGCCACTGGGCATTCAAGCGCTGATGGGTTTCATTACTGGCGGCGAGTTCAGAATTGGCACGATATCCATCATATTGCTGGTTTTGTTGGCCACTTGGATGGCCAACCGTTGGCAAGTGCAAATGATTCAAACTGGTGAGCATATTGAGGAGCGATTATTTGTTTTGATGGCCTATGAATACGCGCAACGTTTGTTCATCAAGCCCGCAGAGGGAAGTTTTCAGAAGTTCGTTTCCAAGTCCAAGTATTTTTTAGAAATTTCGTCCATACAGAAAGGATACAGCAAAACAGTAATTGATGTTATAACCGCAGGATTGCAATTGATTCTTGGTGTGATTTTGATTTCTTTTTATCACCCTTTCTTCTTAGTCTTTGGCTTTTCTCTATTGGCGGGTTTGTATTTGATCATCAAGATAAAAGGAAAATCAGCTTTGACAACAGGGATAGAAGTTTCCAATGAGAAATATGGTATGTATGAGTGGCTATTAAAAGAAGGTAAGTCGGGTGATGATACAGTGGATAAGAGAGATCAATTGCACGGTCGTTCAATGAACTATATTCAAGCCAAGCGAGAGTACTTCTCAATTGTTCTTTTTCAAATGCGCTCTTTTTTGTTTTTCAAAATGTGCGTATTGGCTGGGATGCTCCTTTTGGGCGTTTGGTTGGCTATAAAGCAGGAAATTTCATTGGGTCAATTTTTGGCTGCTGAGATAGTCATTGTGCTTTTGGTCAACAGCATTGAAAAACTCCTTTTTGGACTATCGTCGATTTATGAGACCATGGTATCTTTCGAAAAGGGATTTTCATTGATTGCGGAAACGAATACAGACACGGATGAGTTTTTTGATTCTCCCAGCCCAGCCAATTATCCTGTTTGGCATAAAGTACAATTTGGAAATAACCAGAAAAGGAAAAAGTATTTGCTGCTCATTTATTTGGGGGCATTGGTTGCCGTGTTGCTTCTGCCTTGGACCCAGAACATTGAAACAGAGGGAAAGGTAATATCCTTAGAACCGGATCAACGACCACAGTCAGTGCAATCGATTATCGCTGGAAGAATTGAGAAGTGGTATGTTCAAGAAGGTGACTCAGTAGCTGCCGGTGACACCTTGTTATTTCTCTCGGAAATTAAAGATGATTATTTTGATCCCAAATTGTTGGACAATACCGAAAGTCAAATCAAGTCCAAAGAAGGAGCGGTTGACAATTATATGGAGAAGGTCAAATCCTTGGATACACAAATTGATGCGTTGCTCAATGCAAAGGATATCAAGCGTGAGCAGGTCTTGACCAAGTTGCAGCAGACAGGATTAAAGATAAAAACAGATAGCACAGATTTGATTGCTGTGGATAATAATTACAAAGTAGTCCAAGATCAAATGAAGCGTTTTGATCAATTGTATCAACAAGGTTTGATTTCTAAAACGGATTGGGAAGGCAGACAAGTAGCTTTGCAAAATGCTCAAGCCAAGATCAATGATCAACGCAATAAATTGGCCATTGCTCGCGCTGAGTATATCAATACCCAAAGAGATTACAAGGGCATTGAAGCTGAGTACCGAGATAAGATAAGCAAGGCCGAGAGTGATAAGTATGCTACTTTTTCTGCTATGTATGATGCGGAGGCGCAAGTGACCAAGTTGCAGAATCAGTACAATAATTATGATAAACGAACAGGCTACTATTACATCATTGCGCCTCAGAATGGTTTTGTTTCAAAAGTGACGCGTTCAGGAATTGGTGAGACCATCAAAGAAGGTGAGGAAGTAGTGAGAATTACACCATATCGCTTTGATAAGGCAGTGGAGTTGATGATTGATCCGGTGAATAGTCCGTTGATTCATGTTGGCGAAAATGTTAGAATTATTTTTGATGGATGGCCTGCGTTTTTTGTCAGTGGATGGAATCAAATGTCAACCGGTTTGTTTGATGGAGTCATTGTAAGCGTTGATCCCGCAGTGCAAGAAGAAGGGAAGTTCAGGGTATGGGTTAAACCAAGTGGTGATAAATCTTGGCCTACAAATTTGAGATTGGGAGGTGGTGCCAAAGGTGTGATGTTGCTCAATGATGTGCCATTGGGTTATGAGTTTTGGCGTATTTTAAATGGGTTTCCACCAGATTTCTATCAGCCCAAGAGTGGTGGTCAGAAAGAGATGAATCAGAAAAAGGAGGGCAAGAAATGAGATTTTTCCTTTCTGTTTTTTTGTTCTTCAGTGCAACAATTATTTTTGCGCAGGAGAAAGAACAAGATATACTGACCTTGCCTGAATATTTGGCTTGGGTCATTCAAGATCACCCAGAGTCAAAGAACGCTGGTCTTTTGGAGGAGGCCGGAAATGCCCAATGGCTTCAGGCCAAAGGACTATTAGATCCTGTTTTGTCTTCCAAATGGAAGGATAAGTTCTATGATGGAAAGTCATACTACCAGCGTTCAGAAACTCAAGTAGCTTTTCAATCGCCATATGCATTGGGCTTGGTGGCACAATGGGATGTGAACAGCGGAGATTATTTGGATCCCGAGGCATACACAGGAAAGGATGGATTGATGGCATTGGGTGTAAATCTGCCCTTATTGCAAGGGTTGATGTTTGATGAAACCCGATTGGCGCTAAGAAGGGCTGAGCAAATTCAAGCGATGTCGGTTTTGGAAAAGCAAATGGCATTGAATGAGTTGTTGTTTCAAAGTACAATGTTGTATTTGGATTGGTACATTGCAGAAGAGCGGGTTCAGTTGCAAAAGGAGATGATGGATGCATCAGCAGTGCGTCTAGAGGCGGTGCGATCAAGATTTATAGTTGGGGATAGGCCAGCTATTGATACTTTAGAAGCTTTTGCGCAGTGGCAAACCAGAAACATTGCTTGGCAGGAGGCACAGTTGTTTTCTATCAAAGCAAGATTGGCCATGACAGCTTTCTTGCCTGAGTTAAATGACAAGAAGAATATCCTTTCTTTGGGATTGTTACCAGAAAAGACTTTGGCTACAACGTTGCCCACTTATAGCTTAACCATGGACATGCAGAATTGGTTGATGGGGCACCCAATGGTTCAATGGTATCAATCAAAGACAAAGGTTTTGGAATGGGAGGAGAAGTGGAAGAGAGAGAAGTTGAAGCCCAAGTTAAATGTCGAGTATCATTTGCTGAACAAGGAGTTAACGAACAGTGGAGCTGATTTCTCTGTTCAAAATTACCGATGGGGAGTACAGTTTGCTTTTCCTTTATTTGTAAGGGATGCCAGAGGACAGCTACAGTTGCAGCGAATCAAACAGTTGGAAAATGAGAATGAATTGTCATTAAAGACAAATGGTTTGGCGCAAAAGGCCAGGGCATTGGAGCAGCAGGAGCGCATAGTAAAGAATCAGGAGAATCGCGCAGAGACCAATTCGATCTATTACCAACAACTATGGGAGGCCGAGTTGCAAAGATTAGAGTTGGGAGAGAGTTCTGTCTTCATGGTCAATCAGCGGGAGAACACATGGATAGATCAACGCATCAAGGCTTTGGAGTATGAGCAAAAGTGGATTCAATCCAAGGCGGAAATATGCCAACTCCTCTTCAAACCCTACTTCTGAGGTCGGTTGCCGAGGTAGACACCGAGGAGGATGACGCCGGCAAAAACGATTTGCCAAAAGCTCAAACTTTCATGCATGTAATAGCCCCAGCCAACAGCTACGATAGGAATCAAATAAGTGACTGTAGAGGCCATGATGGCGCCACTGAGTTGTGTTAATCTGAAAAATAAGATGTTGGCTATTCCGGTTCCTACAATGGAAAGGGTGGCTACGGCAGCTATGCTGCGTCCCCCTGCGGGATGTGTCCAGATAACAGAATAGTCCGTTGTAAAAAAATACAATGAGCATGGAATGCTAACCATCAATACCGATAATGCAGTTATCCATGGCGCCTTGATGTGGCGCAAATGATGTCCTACCGTATTCACGCTAACGCCATACATCATGGTAGCTGCAATAATTAAAAATGCATACTGCATATTCTGAAAACTACTGCCCTTAGCGGCAATGATTCCCGCAGCTCCAATAAACCCAATCAACATGCCTATCACTTGTCGGCGATGGGTGGTCTTTTTGAAAAAGATGATGGCCAAAAGTAGAGTAAATAAGGGGGTCAAAGCATTCAATATCCCCGCCAACCCACTATCCAGATATTGTTGCGATATGGCAAATAAGAATGCAGGGATTCCACTGCCCATGAAGCCAACTATCGCCAAATACTTCCAGTCTTTTCGCTCTATCTGTCTAATGGCTTGCAATGATATGGGCAGCAATACTACCGCCGCCATCATCATCCGCAATGACGCTACTTGATAGGGACTCAATACGGGTGAACCATCTGGCCCCTTTAATCCCATTTTCATCAAAATAAAGGATGACCCCCATACCAGGGCCAGCAAAATCAAAATCGCGAGGGAGGAAAACTTTTGTTGCGGCAAAATAGGATTTTTGTCAAATGTACGTGTTGTTATTGGGGTTGAACCCTAATTTTGCCAAAACTTAAAAGAATGAAAACATTAATCTTTTTCCTTTCCGTTGTCTTGTTGGTTTCTTGTCAGAATCAAAACAACAGCGCTGTTGTGGTGGAGAAAATTCAAGAACAAGGTGAAGTGGCTAAGTTGACTGCTAAATTGTCCATTGATGGAATGACCTGCGCACAAGGATGCGGGGGCAAGATTCAAAAAGAGTTGGAAAAAATTCCAGGTGTGGTGACAACCCAATTGGATTTTGTCGAAGAAAGAAAAGTGAATGTGGTTACTGCTGAATTTCAAGCTGACAAAATCTCCGTAGAAAAAATGATGGAATGTGTGAATGGCATTGCTGATGGCAAGTACAAGGTGTTGGCAGCACAGGAAATAACTACAACTGCCAAATAGTATGTTCAAAGGAAGTCTCGCCCGTTGGGCAATGATTGCATTGGTGGCCTTGTACTTGGTTATCATTGCTGGAAGTGTGGTACGGGTTACGGGGAGTGGAATGGGTTGCCCAGATTGGCCGAGGTGCTTTGGGCATTTGATTCCTCCGACCAATCAAGAGGTGCTCTTAATTGCTCCTGGTAAAGCTTTTAAAAAAGGTCAAATGGTGATTCACCATGATACCCTATGGGTGGCGCAGGAAGATGTTGTATTTGATGACAAAGCTACTTTTTGGAATTTTGGATCTGAAGCAGATTGGAAGAAATATCCAAAACATGATTATGCCATCTTCAATGTCTGGCATACTTGGATTGAATACATCAATCGTTTGTTCACGGGAGTTTTGGGAATTCCTGTTTTGATTCTTTTGATTCTATCTTGGCGATGGGCAAAAAAAGGAAATGGGTGGTCTACTTTCTTCGCCACGGGACTGACATTGGTGCTTATTTTATATGAGGCTTGGATTGGGAAATTGGTGGTGGATGGTCATCTCTCAGGTGGCAAGGTTACTCTCCACATGTTGGGTACGATGGGCATCATTTTGACGCTGCTTTGGGGATACAATTCTTCCACTACCAACAACGTTCGATGGAACTTGAAACGCCCATGGTTGTTGTGGGTTTCATTGTTTATGGTGATTGCCCAAATTGTTTTGGGTTCGCAATTGCGCGAGGCCATTGATGAAGTGATTAAAGCAGGTTTCAATAGAAAGGAATGGGTAGCGCAAGTTATCCAGTCTTCAGACGATGTTGTGTTTTATGTCCACAGAACTTTTTCCTGGTTGGTTCTTTTCACCGCAGGTGCTTTGGCTCTGGAATTGAGGAAACAGAAATCAGGATTAGCCTTTTGGATCGGTTTGCCTTTGGTAGGCGAGTTTGTTGTAGGGATTTTATTGACGTATTTTGACTATCCCATTTGGTCACAACCCATGCACCTTTTGCTTTCGATGATTCTCTTAGGAGCCTTGATTCACTTGGCGTTTAGGAAGTCTTCCGTTAAAAGTTAATGACACCATGTTGGTGTACAAAACATCACTTTGATTGGCAATATCCGTCAGCGCATAGTCTAGAGAGAATTGCTTGAAAACGATGCCCAATCCAATGTTGGGTTGGAATGTGGTTTCTTGTCCTTGAAACGTTGTCGTTCTCTGGAAATTTCCAAAACCTGCACGAACCTTTAACCATTGTTGATAGCCAATTTCTAGACCAGCAGCAGGGTCAATGCTAACGGTGTTTCCTGCAATTAAAGTGTTTCTTTTTCCATCTGTGGTGGCAACTAAATTTCCCTCTAATAGAAATTGGTATTTGCGCCAAAAGAAGTTTCTACCTCCACCGGCTATGATTCTTGGTTTAGCAATTTCCCATGTGTTTTCAGGCAATTCATTGCCGGTTGCTAAAAAGACGGATTTTGTTTTTTCGTCCAAATTGTAATGCCATGCACTAAAAGTTCCAGTGATGTCTTTTAATACAATTCCCCATTCCCACTTCTTGAACTGAGCCTGCCATCCCGCGTCTATGCCAAATCCCCAAGCATTGGCAAAATCTCCTATTTGTCTATAAATGATTTTGGCATTAATACCAAAATGATTCTTCATGGTTTCTTTGTGTAAAAATCTTTTGAGGATTTTGGGAGGTTCACTTTGTGCGTAGGTCAATAAAAAGGCATAATCAGCAGCAGAGAAGTAAGATATTCTACTGTAGTCCACATTGCCGCTTGGGTCATATAGATCAATGGTATTGGGGATATTGTCCACACCGAAACGAATAAATGATGCGCCAAAACTTCTGTAAGAATCAACTTTTTGAGCGTATCCCGCATAATCTAATTTAGCAATTCCGGCAAAATATTCAGCATGCATAGCAGAGATGGAATGTTGGTCTCTAATACGCGAGATACCGGCGGGATTCCAATAGCTGCTAAATGCGTCCCCACTGCTACCTGTTATTGCACCAGCCATGGCATAACCGCGTGCGCCAACTCCGATGTTCAAAAACTCATTGACATACTTTGGAGCGACATCACTCTGTCCCCATGTAAAGGATGCAATAGATACAAGGAAAAGGGTGACAATGCGGAATTTCATGCTGCAATTTACTATGCCGAAACATTAACCCGAAACTTTTTCTTTTATTGTGTTCAAGAGATTGAAGTCATTGATTTGATTCATGACCACCACATTTGTTATCCCTTTCTCAGTCAGATAAGTTCCAGTAGTAGGTCCATAAGCGATGAAGAGCGCATCAGGTAATGGCTGTTCCAAAAGAAAACCATCTACATTGGATGGGGATGTGAAGATGTATAAATCTTGTTTTTCGACTTTTGTAGCAATAGGAAAGGTTTGGTAGCAAGGCAAGTGCAAAATAGTATGCCCAGTTATTTGTTTGGCTATGTTTTGTTTGCTGATTTGTGATGCTGGAAAGAGTATTTTCTGCCCTCCTTTAAGCTGCGACATAAACGCTTTTCCCACAACTTCGGGATCTGAACTTTGACCGATGAAATCTGCATGATTCCCGAAATTTTTTAACGCCTTGAGCGTTCCCTCTCCCATAACACCAATGAACTTAGTGGTGATAGGATGTTGTTCCAAAAAGTGTTTAACACCTTGTGCACTGGAAAAGAAAGTCCAATCAGCTTCAGGGACTTGATGGACAATGATCGATTGTGTTTGAATACAACTTGAACCAGTGACTAAATGCCCTTCATTGATCAATGTTTTTGCCCATTGATCATCAGATGTTAATGATTTGCTGATGAAAATTTTCGCCATTGGTCCAATTTTTCAAAACAATAATCAATGCAGACATCGGCTTCTGAATGTGCGTATTTGAATTGTAAAACGGGTTGATTTAATCCGTTGGCAAAT
>JBEISW010000230.1:0-3789 GCA_040375215.1 Crocinitomicaceae bacterium
CCAGACGATGGGCGTTCAATGGGCTTGCAGGGGATGATCAATGATTTGGTCTCCAAATCGGACTTCCCAACGGGTAACAATGTTCATGTAAAAGCAGTTGATTTAAAAGACAAAAACCCTGTTCAGTTGGCCCAAGTAATTTCAGCCGCTGAAAATTTCCCTGAAGAAAACAAATCACTTTTTGAAGAAATCAAAGCTGCAGCCATTGCCTCTAAGGTTCCCGTTTTGGGCATTACAGGTACAGGTGGCGCAGGAAAATCATCCATGGTGGATGAATTGGTTCGACGTTTCATCATAGACTTTCCGGAGAAACACATTGGTATCATTTCCGTTGATCCTTCCAAAAAGAAGACGGGTGGCGCATTGTTGGGCGACCGCATCCGCATGAACAGAATCAAGCATCCACACGTTTACATGCGCTCTTTGGCTACGCGCCAAAGCAACTTGGCCTTGTCCAAGCATGTGGCTGAAGCTGTGGACGTATTAAAAGCAGCTCAATTTGATCTCATCATCTTAGAAACCTCTGGAATTGGTCAATCTGATACCGAGATCATGGACCACAGCGACATGGCGTTGTACATCATGACACCTGAATTTGGCGCGGCTACTCAGTTGGAAAAAATCGACATGCTTGATTTTGCCGATGTGGTGGCCATCAACAAATTTGACAAACGTGGTGCGTTGGATGCCATCAGAGATGTGCGCAAGCAATTCAAACGCAACCACCAACTGTGGGTTGTGGAAGACGAGACATTGCCCGTCATTGGAACCATTGCATCTCAATTCAATGATCCCGGAACAAATCGTTTGTACAAATTGATCATCGACAAAGTGGTTGAAAAGACAGGAGCACCGCTCCAATCGTCTTTCCAAATCACCGATGAGATGAGCGAAAAGATATTCATCATTCCACCGCACCGCACGCGTTACCTCAGTGAAATATCTGAGAACAACCGCGGTTATGACAAGTGGGTGAATGATCAATGCAACGTCATTGAAAAACTATACGGTTTGCATACAGCAATGTCTGCGGTTGAAGACGAAGAATTGACCAAACATTTGCAAGCTTCTTTTGATCGAATCAAGCTCGACTTGGATCCACACAATTGGCAAATCATCCAAGAATGGGAAAACAAAAAGGCCTCCTATGCGCAAGATGAATACACCTTCTCCGTGCGTGGTAAGGACATCAAAGTAGCAGCCTCTACCCGATCACTTTCCAACTCACGCATCCCCAAAGTCAGCACACCCAAGTACCGCAGCTGGGGAGATATCTTGCGTTGGAGTTTGCAAGAAAATGTTCCCGGAGAATATCCATACACCGCTGGAATCTATCCTTTCAAAAGAGAGGGCGAAGATCCTACGCGGATGTTTGCAGGCGAAGGCGGACCCGAAAGAACCAATCGCCGTTTCCATTATGTAAGTCTGGGCATGCCTGCAAAGCGCTTGTCTACAGCCTTTGACAGTGTTACCTTATATGGCAACGATCCCGGTTACCGTCCAGATATTTATGGCAAGGTGGGTAACTCAGGAGTGAGTATTTGCTGCTTGGACGACGCCAAGAAATTGTACAGCGGATTTGATTTGGCCGATGCCAAAACCAGTGTGTCCATGACCATAAACGGACCAGCGCCCATGTTGTTGGGATTCTTCATGAACGCCGCCATCGATCAACAATGTGAGAAATACATCAAGGCCAATGGATTGGAATCATTGGTAGAACAAAAGCTCAAGGCCAAATGGGAAGACCGCGGATTAAAGCGCCCAACCTACCAAGGCGAATTGCCCGAAGGAAATGATGGATTGGGTTTGATGTTGCTCGGTATCACCGGAGATGAGGTTTTATATATTGATGTATATAACAAAATAAAAGCGGAGACCTTGAGTGCTGTTCGCGGCACGGTGCAAGCCGATATCCTCAAGGAAGACCAAGCACAAAACACATGTATATTCTCTACTGAATTTGCATTGCGCTTGATGGGTGACGTGCAACAATACTTCATTGATCAGCAGGTGCGCAACTTCTACTCGGTGTCCATCAGTGGATACCACATTGCAGAAGCGGGTGCCAATCCCATTACCCAATTGGCGTTTACCTTGTCCAATGGGTTTACGTATGTCGAGTACTATTTGAGTCGCGGCATGGACATCAATGCCTTTGGACCCAATTTGAGTTTCTTCTTCAGCAATGGAATTGACCCCGAGTATGCAGTGATTGGTCGCGTAGCGCGCAGAATATGGGCCAAAGCCTTGAGTAAAAAATACGGAGCCAATGCACGTGCTCAAATGTTGAAATACCACATTCAGACCAGCGGAAGATCTTTGCACGCGCAGGAAATTGACTTCAATGACATTCGCACCACGTTGCAAGCATTGTATGCAATATATGACAACTGCAACAGTTTGCATACCAATGCCTATGACGAGGCCATTACCACGCCAACAGAGGAAAGCGTGCGACGTGCCATGGCCATTCAGTTGATCATCAACCGCGAGTTGGGATTGGCCAAGAATGAAAATCCATTGCAAGGTTCATTCATCATAGAGGAGTTGACAGATTTGGTAGAAGAAGCCGTATTGAGTGAGTTTGACCGCATCACAGAGCGAGGCGGTGTATTGGGAGCCATGGAAACCATGTACCAGCGCAGCAAGATTCAAGAAGAGTCGATGCATTATGAAATGCTGAAACACACCGGAGAGTATCCCATCATTGGAGTCAATACCTTCTTGAGTTCCAAGGGATCGCCCACCGTGGTGCCAGGAGAGATTATCCGTGCGACGAGTGAAGAGAAGGAATACCAGATACAAATGTTGGAGCAATTGCACCAAATGAGTCCAGAAAAGATGACGGAGAGCTTGCAACAAATTCGACATGCAGCCATTCAAAATGAAAACTTGTTTGAAGTATTGATGCGTGCCACCAAGTATTGTTCTTTGGGACAACTCACCCAGAGCATGTTTGAGGTGGGCGGACAATACCGAAGAAATATGTAACACCAACAGGAGAAATCGCCATGAAAAGCAAGCTCATCACATTGGTCATGCTCATGGCGGGTTCTTTTGGAATGGGCTTTGTGGCCCACCGCTACCTTAATACAACACCTGAAACAGAAGGAGATTTCAAAAGGGTAACGGGTATTGGAGGGATATTCTTCAAGTGCAAGGATCCCAAGATGATTCGGTCTTGGTACCAGGAGCACTTGGGGCTCAACACCAATCCATACGGGGCGGTGTTTGAGTGGAGACAAGGAGCGGATACCACGCAGAAAGGATTTACCCAATGGAGTCCGTTTGGGGAGAAGACCCAATATTTTGCACCGTCTACCAAGGAGTTCATGATCAATTACCGCGTAGCGGATTTGGAAAAATTGGTAGCAGCGCTCAAAGCAGAGGGAGTAACCATCACCGATACCATGGAGGTTTATGATTACGGAAAGTTCATCCACATCATAGATCCAGAGGGCAATAAAATAGAATTGTGGGAGCCCAATGACAAGGTCTATGACCAAATGGGCAAGGACATGAAAATGCCCACGACGAAGTGACATGTATAGAAAATTGAAAAAACGATACACGTCTCATTCTTGCTGTATAGAAAATCGCAAAATCTATACATAAATCTTTACATTTGTATAGAAAAAGCAAAAAAGCATGCATTCAACAAAATGGGAAATCGGGGAATTACCCTATCCCGATTGGGACATTGAAACAAAGCGGATATTGAAAGCCCTACCCTCGGCGCACGCTGCTTTGGCGGAATTGAAAGGGATTGCTGATTCCATTCCTAAC
>JBEISW010000190.1:0-4608 GCA_040375215.1 Crocinitomicaceae bacterium
GGCCCTTTTGACCTGATACTCTGCTTCAACTATTTCCGCTCAGGTGGTCATCAATGAAGTGATGAATAATCCCGCCGATACGTGTGATGGTTCTTGTATGCCCAGTACCAGCGAATGGACGGAAGTGATCAACGCGGGAAATACAGCGGTTGACATAAGTTGTTACATCATGACCGATGGAGATTGGTCTGTGACATTTCCTCAAGGAACCATTTTGCAGCCAGGACAATTGTTCACCATCGGTTCTGGTAATTCTGGAATCAGTAATTTGGATTTGAATATCGCAACATGTGGATGCACCAGTGGCTTGGCCAACAATATTGGTGTATTCACCAATGACGATGAACAGCTAGTTTTGGCCAATACAACGGGCACTGTGGTTCACGGAATATATTGGGGCAATGGACAGTTTAATCAAACGTCTTCCTTAACCACCAATGATTTATTTGGTTGCGGAGCGGTAACGGTGAATTTATCAATTGACGATGCTGTCATCTTACAAATTGTAGGAAACAATTCTGGAGGACAATCATTTTCAGCCCAATGCGATGGCTCAGGTGCTCTGTTCAGCGGTGATGCAACACCGACTGGAGGTTTGTTGAATTTTTCTGCGCAGCCTTTGGTGGTCAATGCGAATATTCAGCCTGAAATCTGCCCCAATACAGGATCCATTGTATTGAACCCCTCAGGTGTAGGTCCTTTTACTTTTGCCTGGCAAGATGGCTTATCGGGAAATACCTCCAATCAAGTCGATGCATTGACTGCGGGGACTTGGGCGGTGGAAATTACAGATAATGGTCAATGTGGTTGGGTAGATACTTTGACATTTGATGTTTTGGATCAAACCGCAGGATGTATTCCACCTGATTCCTCTGTTTTGGATGGTAATTCAAGTTTGTTGCTTCTCTGCAGTGAAGGCGGTTCCGCCTACATTACAGACAATGGTGGAGCCAACGGTAACATGAATGCGCAACTTGGACAGTTTTATCAAAGTTTGGAAATTTGCAGTGATTCATGGCAGGTAAATTCACAATTGACTTTGGACAATTGGGCGTTCAACTCCAATGGATTTTTGGGTGATTTGTTTTTGGTCTATGCCGGTCCATTCAGTGAAATTGAACAATACCTGGGAAATGACCCACAAACTTTATTGAATTCACCGGTAGTGCAGAATGTGGTTTTCAGCAGTTTGACAAGTCCAGTTGGATCAGATTCAACTTTGGTAGCTTCAGATACTTGTTACACTTTGATTACTTATCACGTTCCTGGTTTTGTTCCCTCTCCCGGATTTGAGGCAACAGTGACTTGCGTTGAGCCTTCGTCCTGCATTATGGATATCACCCCAATCATCGTGAATGATTGTGATACTGCTAACCAAGTTTACAGTATAGATTTTGATATTGTTTTGAATAACACAGTCAATAACACGTACGATGTTGCTTTGAGTTTGGATGGAGTTGCTGTTGATACAGTTAGTGTAGTTTCAGGTGAGGTTCTTCCTTATACGATGGTTGCTATTCCAGCTGATGCTGGAGCAAATCACGTTGTGTCCGCGGAAGTGATTGGATCTCCCGGATGCAACACCGAGGAGTTGTTTACAAGCATTGATTGTTTGATTGAGTGCAATACCATGGCAGGCACAGGCATCACAGGCCCAACTACACGACTTTTGTGTTTTGGGCAAATTCAAAACTGGACAGCCACAGGTGATGTCGTTTCCTCTGCAAATGTAAATGATCCAAATGTCAACCACAATCCCGGAATGGCTTGGGCTTTTTTTACCGATATGCCAACCATTTTTAGTGGAGATGTAACCGCTGATCCGGCTTATGCAGGAATTTGGCCAGCCTCAGTTTCTCCAATTGATGGAACTTATCCTTTCAATTTTACAAACAATACTGCTAACGGAGGCGCTGTCTATAATATTCTGACGGGAAATACGGGTTACCCCTCACCATTGCATTTCTATGCTGCTCCCATTACCCTTTATAGTGTAGCTGATACGATTGTACATGTTCCTGGAGCTTGTTCATCTATTGGAGATGTGGTAGAGATTACTATCGTGCCCGCTATCAGTAATGTTTTGCTAACATCGAGTTGCTTGGATGGCACTGTAACCTATAATCCAACTCAAGGTGATCCGGCGGTGAATGACAATTATTTTCAACTTTCAGATTTGACACCCAATACGGTTTTTGCCACTCCTATCGGAAATTTGACCAATGGTGCAGATTTGACAATCGGAGGATTGGTGAGTGGGGATATTTTTAGTTTCACCTTGACAGACACTTTGGGCTGCGCTACCCCTGTGAACGAAGGACCTTTTGTAGGGGATCAAGCACCAAGCTCTCCGGGTGTTCCAGAGATTTGTCAGGCCTCTGATCCTGTGCAATTGCAAGCAACACCTGCAGGTGGAGTGTGGAGTGGTCTTGGTGTAGATGCCAACGGAATTTTTGATCCAGATTTGGTGGGTACTTTTGGTAGCTTTACCGTTACGTACACAACTTCAGGTGACTGTGGTGGATCAATTGATATTGTTGTTCCTGTATTGACCAATGACAATTGTGTGGAAGGTGAGGTGATTGGTATTGGCGAACCACTTGTTATTGCTTGTGGTGGTTTCTTGACCGATGATGGTTTGCAACCTGCTGATTACTCACCCAATTCAAATGATACCTCGGTAGTTTGTCCAGATCCAGCTTATCCCTTGCCTCAAATTACGGCTTTGGATTTCAACGTTTTTGATTTGGGATTTGGAGACCAATTGTCCATTTACAATGGTGATAATGCAAACGCTCCATTGGTGGGTACCTACACTGGTGCTGATATTCAAAACCAAAGTTTTTTCAGTACGGATGCAACGGGTTGCTTAACGGTGGTGTTTACTTCTGATCCAGACGCCAGCGTGGGTAACTTCAGTGCGGAGATTAGTTGTGGTATTCCATGTATCAACCCAGCTGTAGTGGTTACCACAACAGAGGGTCCAGCCCCAGCTCGAATCTGCCAGCAAGGAGAAATTACTTTTAATGCGTCAGCAACTGAATTCTTCAACGACGGAATTTATGAATCTCACATTTGGGAATTTGGTGATGGTTCTGTTGATACAACGAGTTGGCCTGTGGTTGATCACACATTTGATGCTGAAGGTGGTTACATGGTGCAATTGTATGTCACCGATACCAATGGATGTACCAATTCAGTATTGATTGATTACTTGGTTTTTGTTTCTACAACACCAGTGATACAATTGGCTACATCTGAAACAGATAATAAAATTTGTACCGGTGTTCCACTGTCTTTGTTGAGCAATTTCAATGAAGTCAACTGGTCCAATGTGCCGACAAATCCAATTGATGGATTTTTGTTTATTCCAGATGATCAATCACAATGTTTCAGTGATACCATCACTTTCCAAGGTTTCCCAGGGAATCCTGTCATCTCCTCTGTGAATGATATCGTGGATGTATTCCTCAATTTCGAGCACAGTTTCATGGGGGACATCAATATCACAATATCGTGTCCGGATGGTTCTTCAGTAGTTTTGCATAACAATGGTGGAGGTGATACTTTCCTTGGACAGCCAGTAGACAATGACGCTGATTTAACTCCAGGAGTCGGTTTTGATTATACTTGGACTCCTCAATCCACAAGTGGCACTTGGGTTCAAAATATTGGAGTTACATTGCCTGCAGGAGATTATGAACCAATAGAACCCTTCACCAATTTGTTGGGATGTCCTATCAACGGAGATTGGATTTTGGAGATTTGTGATGTATTGGGTTCTGACAATGGTTATGTATTTGATTGGAATGTTCATTTCCCAGAAGAGTTTTATCCAGACACCATCAGCTTTACACCCGTTATTGGTGTGGCCTGTGATTCATCTTATTGGACCACGAGTAATAATGTTGTCATTGCCAATCCAGGCGGTGATTGTGATTCTATTGATGTTGTTGTAAACGCGGCTGACTCTATTACCTACATCTATCACGTCATTGACAACCATGGTTGTGAATACACTGAGGAGATTACGGTTGATTTTTATGGTGCACCGGTTGTTGCGTTGGATCCTGTAATCAATTATTGTAACACAACCTTACAATTGCCCAATTCCACTTCTGGAAATCCATTAACCAATCCAGCTCAGGGAATCACGTACAGCTATGCATGGACCAGTGACTCACTAGAATTCTTATCCGCAACCAATATTCCTAATCCAACATTGAATGGTCTTACCCCATTTGTTGCCAATGCGCATCAGGTGCAATACAATGTATTGGTGACGTCAAATCAAGACCCAGAATGTTTTGCTTCTGATTCCATATACGTTAACGTTCCACCACTTTTGGTACCAGGGGGTGTAATGGTTGATACTGTATTGTGTCAAGGCGATGAGTTTGAATTGAATTACCCATACGCCATGTTATCCAATTCATACACTTACAATTGGTCTTTCTCTCCTGATTTGGGTCAAGTTGATACAGTAGGGTACGAGTCATCATACACTATTCCTAGTTTATTTTCGACAACATATACACTGGAGGTCACCGATCAAGATTGTGACTACATTGATTATTACTATTACACGGTGTTGGGTGATCCATGTAC
>JBEISW010000330.1:0-2376 GCA_040375215.1 Crocinitomicaceae bacterium
TAGGAATGCGCCATATTCAAACCGTACGTAAATAAAAAAGGGCTTCAGCTTTAAAACGCTGAAACCCCTGATTTCATTGGTCGGGATGACACGACTCGAACGTGCGACCACACGCCCCCCAGACGTGTACTCTACCAACTGAGCTACATCCCGATTAGTTTTTTGTGGGCGCGAAAATAATCAATTTTATTCGCAATCTGAAGGAATTGTGCAAGGACCTGCCAAAATGGTGATGGTCTCTTCATTGACTTCTTCTTCTGTGATTTTGATGATGCCTTCTCCAACAAATCCACTCTTACAAGCCATCAAGTCCAACACAGCAAATCCAGCTTGTCCAGCTTCGTAATATTGTGTGAAATCAAACTCTACAGAGCCATCCGCACTGGTGACACCACATGTGTCAAATCTGACTGCATTAGAGGGAGGTGGAAATTCAGAGGGCAATGCAAAAATTCTAACCTTTGAAAATTGTACTGGCTGGCCATCGGCATCTATTACACGGATCAAAGCCTTCGTAGGCTCAATCTTGTATCGCTTGCATGCACCTGCCATGATGGTCATTAATCCTGCAGTAACAAAAAAGAGTAAAGTGTAGTTTGAACTAAATTTTTTCATTGCGTTAAAAATAATTTTCGCAAATCCGTAAGTTTGCAAAAAACAAAGAAACAAAAAAAATGTTGAAAAGCCTAAATTTTCCTTTCTCTTGTGGCATGGCCTTGTCTTTGGCCTTTTTAACCGCAGCCTGCAATAGTCCTAAGAACTCATCAGAGTCTGCCAACGCTGCCCCTGCTCTTGTTCAAGAAGAAGCCCAACCAGCCCCTCAACCCGAAACCAAACAAACTATGAATACACGTGTTAAAGTAACCACATCACAAGGTGTGATGGTGGTAGAATTGTACAATGAAACACCATTGCACAGAGATAATTTCATCAAATTGGTGAAAGAAGGTTTTTACAACGACCTCCTTTTCCACCGTTGCATCAAAGGCTTTATGGCTCAAGGCGGTGATCCAGAATCTCGCGGTGCTGCTCCTTCAAAAGCTTTGGGTATGGGTGGTCCTGGCTACACTGTTCCCGCTGAGTTCAATGCCAATTTTGTGCACAAAAAAGGCGCGTTGGCTGCCGCTCGCCAAGGGGATCAAGTGAACCCTAAGAAGGCGTCTAGCGGTAGTCAATTTTACTTCGTGCAAGGCCAACAATTGAACGATAACCAAATCACGCAATTTGAATCAAGAGCTGCCATGAAAATGCCAGGCTTTAAATACACCGACGCGCAACGCCAAATCTACAAGACTGTTGGCGGCACCGCAATGCTAGATATGGACTATACAGTTTTCGGCGAAGTGGT
Organism: Crocinitomicaceae bacterium; assembly: GCA_040375215.1. GTDB lineage: Bacteria > Bacteroidota > Bacteroidia > Flavobacteriales_D > Sanyastnellaceae > CAMCTV01. Next base: position 1,349 of record JBEISW010000330.1, read on the forward strand.
TGAAGGTTTAGATGTATTAGATAAAATTTTAGCTCAACCAACAAAGCCCGGAGATCGTCCTGTTACAGATATCACCATGAAGATGGAGATCCTTCCATAAGTTGTATGCAAGAACAAATTCAAAATCTCCTCAGTGAGATTCAAAATACGGTCATCTCATCTGCTGAACAGGCGGAGCAATTCCGCATTCAGTATTTGGGTCGCAAAGGTGTGATGAACGATTTGTTCGAAGCCTTCAAACAGGTTCCCAATGACCAGAAAAAGGCATTGGGAAAGGATTTGAATGTTTTGAAAATGGCCGCTCAAGAAAAATGGGAAGGTTTTCAGAACGCCGCTCCAGCAGCGGACGCGGTCAATCCCAACTGGGATTTTTCTGTCCCAAGTGGTTTGATGGGGCGTGGCAAAAGACATCCTTTGAGCTTGGTGCAAAATGAGATCATTTCCATCTTTGAGAAGGTTGGTTTCAGCGTTGCTGAAGGTCCGGAAATTGAAGATGATTGGCACGTTTTCAGCGGATTGAATTTCCCACCGGAACATCCTGCTCGGGACATGCAAGATACTTTCTTTGTACAAACCAATCCAGATTGGTTGTTGCGTACCCATACCTCTAGCGTGCAGGTGCGTGAGATGGAAAAGAGACAACCTCCTTTTCGCATTATCATGCCTGGCAGGGTTTTCCGAAATGAAGCCATCAGTGCTCGCGCACATTGTCAGTTCCACCAAATAGAAGGATTGTACATCGATAAGAACGTTTCCTTTGCGGACATGAAGGCCACCTTGTTGTACTTTGTGCAGTCATTTTTTGGCAAGGCAAAGATCCGTTTGCGTCCTTCTTATTTTCCTTTCACGGAGCCCAGCGCTGAGTTGGATGTGTATTGGGGATTGGAGACAGAAGCCGATTATCGCATCACAAAAGGAACGGGTTGGTTGGAAATCATGGGCTGCGGAATGGTAGATCCCAATGTTCTTTCGGCTAGTGGTATTGATCCGGAAGTTTACAGTGGTTTTGCTTTTTGAATGGGCATTGA
>JBEISW010000178.1:0-4946 GCA_040375215.1 Crocinitomicaceae bacterium
AACTCCGGGAAGCACTCCCAAAATCCAAAGCAACAGTGCAATCAACACCTTTTCAATATTTCCATTGGACATCAGTGCTACAGCAATTGGAGGAATAAATATACAAAGCAATAGAATCAGCCAGTCGGGAGCCAATGGGGCTGCATTTACGTGAGACAAAACATTGGATTGCGCAATGGACTTTGTCGCTCTGAATGTGATAGAACGCTTGGTTTCATCAAAGCTTATAACAGGCTTGATTGGAGCCAATCCTTTTTCTTCGCCGTCAAAAGAATTAACCTGATTCAGCGCCAACATCTGCGTTGGGCACTGAGTGGCTAAGGCTTCCAACACTTCAGTCTTTTCAGCTGTTACCTCAATCTCGATTTCACTAGAATATTGAACTTGCTTTGCAGCAGACTCATTTGACTTTTTGGCTCCATGAAAACCTTTAAAATCGACATTAAATCCTCTGTTGTAAACGCATTTTTGTACTGTACATGCATTCCAAAAAAGGGAAAGGAAAACAAGTCCCAAGGTCCATTTCAGTTTATTTCTCATATTTCAATGGCATTAATGAATATCACAACCTCAAACACAAAAGCCCTGAAGAACAGGGCCTATGTCAATTCAGTAAAAGTTAGAAAAGCTTACGCGTTTTCTTTCTCCATCACCACTTTACCTCTGTAGTAAAGTTTTCCCTCATGCCAATGGGCGTGGTGGAACAAGTGAGGTTGACCTGTTGTTGGACAAGTAGCTACATTAGGAGCTTCCAACTTGTAGTGTGTACGTCGCTTAGCTTGGCGCGTCTGCGAAATTCGGTGTTTGGGATGTGCCATCGTTTTCCGTTTTTATTCGTCATCTTCTTCCCAGTCTTCGTCATCCTCCAACTGGTCCAAAGGGGTTTCCATTTGTAAATTCTTTAAAGCAATCCATTGCGTATCCGAGTCTTCATCTGCTCGAAGGTCCTCCATTTTTTTCATGATACCGGCGTTGCACTTTCCTTCTTCATGCGCTCTGCGCACAGGGAGAGAAAGGTGAACCAGTTCAAACAAACGTTGGCGGATATCGATTTGATGTTCCTGCGGTCCGTAGGTCCAGATATCATCATCTTGGTCGTCCGTGTGGTCGCCGTATTTGATGATCCAGTGGTCATTGCCTTGGATGTTGATAGAAACGGGGTCTCCACAACGATCACAAGGCCAGGTCATTTCTCCGGTTAAGGTTAAAGTCATTTCCATCATATTGGATTTTTTATCCAACTGAACTGAAACGACAAAACGACCATTGTCCACTTCTGAATACTCAAAGTCTTTAAAGAACGAGTCCTCAAGGATAAATTCAAATTGATGCTCTCCCGGCTTTAATCCTACGAAAGGAATGGTGAAGGGATGTTTAACGCGCATCTTAAATTCTCATTAAGGGGTGCAAAGATAGGCAAATTCACACTTATCAACAAAAAAAAGAAAAAGACTGATTTCACTGGGGATTTCATGGTGCATATCAGGCAACCAAAATAATTCTTTCCGTCATTCAGTTACCTTAATTACAAAACCTTTGAAACAAATTACACTTTTTTGGAGTGTCATCTTCATACCGTATTGTGCATACTTTGCGCAAGAACCTGTCCAATTCAATAATGTCGCATTTGACCAAGGGATTTACAATTATTATACCTCTGCCTTCTTCGGAGAAGGCGTTTCGTTTTATGACTTCGATGAGGATGGCTGGGATGATTTGACACTATGCAATCAAAATGATGCCGTCTACATATACAGAAATACAAATGGAACTTTTGAAATTTGGCAAGCCCTTCAAGTGCCTAATGCCAAATCATCTGTATGGGGTGACTTGGACAATAATGGGAGTAATGAGTTAATCATTTCAACACTGAATTACGGTCTTTGGCTATTCACCGTGGATGATAACGGTTATTATAGTGCAATTCCAAATGCCTTTGATTGGACAGAGATGTATCCATCTTACGCGGAATTCTGGCTGTATGGCATGAGCCTGGCTGATGTCAATGGAGACCATTTATTGGACTTGGTTGTTGCTAACTACAATCAAGGAAGTCAGAACTTTCTTTTCTTGAACACCGGACAAATGGGGTTTCAACTCTATCACAACAATGCATTGAAATACGACTTAAAAGCCACTTTTCAACCCGCATGCATTGATTTGAACAGGGATTTCAAGCCTGACCTATACATGGCCAATGATTTTGAGCAGGGCAATGATTTTTATTGGAATCAAATAGGAACCAATGACACGATGCCGCTTTTCAAACAATCCATCGAAACTGGTTTAGGAATCAACCTAAATTCCATGTGCAACAGTTGGTGCGATTTTGACAATGACGGAGATTTGGATGTGTATGTGAGCAATTTAGAGCCTGGCAATCGTTTGCTTCAAAACAATGGGGATAATCAATTTGCCAATATTGCTGAGCAAATAAATGTGGCCGTATACCGTCAATGTTGGTCCTCACTATGGGTGGATGCCAATAATGACCAATGGAATGATTTATTGGCCTCATCTGCCAATCCCGACTGGCCCATTACTTGGTGGCCTGGAAGTATGATGCTCGGCACAGGAGATGGGCTATTCACACAACCCGACACGAGTATCTTTACCAACAGCGCTTTCTCAGCTTGCAAAGGTGATTTCAACCAAGATGGACATTATGATATTGCTTTAAGCGCTTCCAATCAAGATTTCTTCCAGTTGTATCAAAACACAACTATAAACAATCATCATTTTATCAAGTTTAAACCCATCGGACTTATCAGCAACAGAAACGGCGTTGGCCTGCATTACTACTTGCACACAGCAGACAATACACAATATGGCTACACCCAAAGTGGCGACAATTATCTAAGTCAAAATTCTCAAAATCTTATTCTAGGTTTGGGTGAAAACCAGAGTATTGATAGCCTAATACTATTATGGCCAAGCGGAATCATTGATAAATATTTTGACCTACCCATTGATCAATTTCACACACTACATGAAGGACAAAGCGGTTGGGGTTTATCGCTCAGTGCTGAAAAAGTATGCTCTCCTGAAGATTCAGTGCTGGCCACTATGAATCCACTATTTGAAGTCATCTGGAACAACAATCTATCAGATCAAGGCATTTGGCTTCATCCCGGAAACCATACAGCAATGATTCAATATGAAGGTGAAATCATTGATACTATTCTCTTCAATATCGAATTGTATGGCAATGCAAACCATACGACTATCATTACAGAAGAGCATTGTACTGCTCAAGATGGAACCGCAACTATCCTATTAAACAATGACACTTTATATCACTTGTCAGGCCTTGCAGACGGTCAACACATTGTTTTATACAACAACGCTCACGGATGCATTGTGACGGATACCATTACGGTTGATGCCAATGATTCTTTCCAACCCTACTTTTCCTTAACACACCCGGCATGTCAAACGGGGGCGTTTGGCCACGTGGATATACCTGAACAGCCAAACATATCCTACTATTTTGATCCCTCTGTAGAACCCAATGCGCTCCTTCCAGGTGAATATACATTGCACTTTTCAAATTCTCATGGATGCACGCTTGATACAACAATATCTATTATTGCACAACAGCAATGGGACATCACAATTCCTGACACCATTGAAACTTGCTATCAACAAAATGTACTACCCGATGATTGGATTGAAAGCAATTTACCCATTGTATTATACAACAATTGGCCCATTGAATCATTGACCAATGATAGTACCCTCATCATTTCAGTTCAAACGTTACAGGGATGCAACATAGCAGATAGCCTATTCTTCAATGTCTCAAGTCCTGCGGTATACACCACCACGCAGGAAACTCAACAAGATGGATCGTGGATCAACCTTCAGGTTGAAGACAATGGACAAGCATTTTTTCAAAACAATGGAAGCCAGCAAATTTTTTGCACAGAAAGTCAATGGCTCAACATCTCTATTTCCGAAGGCATTTGTCAGTGGACGGACAGTGTTTGGATAACAATACAATTGCCTCAAAATATTGGGGAAATTCCAACAAATGCAGCGTGGTACTTAAACCAAAATATTTTGTTTAAAAAGACAACAGAAAAACAAATTGATATCAAAAAAATTGTCAATGTTCTAGGACAGAATATTTCTTACCGGCTAATAGGCACTAACCGTTGGGAATTGGAGACAGGGCAATACCCCATTTTTATTCTTACAGAAGACAAGTGGACCAAAGTGCACATTCAACAGCGATGAGAATTTTTCTGCTTTGCATATGTTTTTTAATGTGGATAAACATTTGTTCATTAAAAGGACAAAACAACCTATTTGAGGACGTGGCAGAACAGCAAGGCTTAAGCTATTTATATGGAGTAACACAATTTGGCAATGGCATCAGCTTCTATGACTATGATCAAGACGGATGGGATGACCTAACATTGAGTAGACCAACCTATGAGACCATCATTTATAAAAACATAGAAGGTAGTTTTTTTCCAGTAGCACAAATTCCATCTGGACTAGATACCAAATCTGTTTTGTGGTTCGACATGAACAATGATGGGATGAATGATCTATTAACATGTTCAAAGGACCATGGAATAAAACTATTTAGAAACATTGACAATTGGACTTTTGAGAATTATACCGATGGACTTAATTGGACATATCAACCCCAATACCAACTTTGGGGCGCCGCATGCAGCGATATCAACCAAGATGGATTGCTTGACATCTATGCATGCAACTACAACACTAACGGCCCCAATTTAACCTTTATTAATCAAGGCAATTTTAACTTTTCACTCAACACAAGCTATTTCTCTCCAGATTATTTGCGCAGTTCATTTCAAGCATCATTTATTCCCATCAATGGAGATTCCATCCCTGATCTTTACGTAATCAATGATTTTCTTCAAGGAAACAATTGTTATTTATCACAACCTGACGGCATATTTCAGGAT
>JBEISW010000234.1:0-3758 GCA_040375215.1 Crocinitomicaceae bacterium
TGATGATCTCCCCATTGATTCCAAAGTTGAATAAAGAAATCTGTATACTTGAAATAAAACAGCAATCCAAGGTTCAGGACAATACTAAAAATTAAAAGACTTTTTTTCTTTTTGGTATTCTTGCTTTGATCAATCCAATGACTGATGTAAAAATCCACAACTGAGGCCAAAAGGATTAAGCCCACATAGTAACCACATGCCTTGTAAAAGAAATACAAGGAGAATAGAACTACCCAACTTAATCGCCACGTTGTTTTTTTGTACAACAGTGTATAGCCAGTAAAAAAGAAGGTGAAAAAGAAAAGAAAGAATGAGGAATTAAAAACCAAAGGAGCATCTGCTTGATACACCAATTGATTCAGCAACAATTGAAAAGTTTCACTGTTGAAGTTCATCTGCTATTGAGGTAAGTGATTGTCCATGGCATTGCGCATACCTTCTCCTAAAATGCGATAGCCTTTGGGAGAGAAATGAATTCTCTTCTTATCAGTCATGCCCAATTGCGCCCAATTTTTCATGCTGTCTTCACCTCCCATGTAGGAGTATAAATCATAAATAGGGATGTCTAAACGTAAACCGATATCCATGATTACAGCTCTTACACGAGGAACCAATGGATTGGGGATGAAATATGATTTTTTATTCTTGTATTGAACTTTACTAACTGCAGGCGGCGTTGTCAAAACAATAATAGGCTGTGATTCAAGACTACTGATCATTTGAATTAAATTCAAGCTTTGATCAAAAAAGGTGGTGTCATCAAAATCTCCGAATTGAAAAGCTTCGTTGGTACCCAATGAAATGACAACCACATCGGGTTGCAATTTTTCCAATTGATTTCGAAACTCTACGCTTTCAGAATAATGTTGATAGGTGGCACCATTGACGCCAACAGCTGAAACAATGGCACCTGGATCACCATTGCTTACTTTCACGCCATACAGGGTAGAGGAAGTTTGAAACGCAAACTGTTGCTCGTGAAAAAGGTCAAAGACGTAGGTTGGCCTTTCCAGAATAAAAACACTGTGGCATGCATCTGACAAATGGCGTTGTGGTTTTGCGTATTCACCAAACTCGCTCACAATTTGATATTGGAAATTGGAATCCAAAACATTGCCATGGAACAATTCAATCTTTTGGACTTGGTTGTCATAAGAAAGTGAATCAAACTCCCAAGTAATCTTGGCATTGACATCCTTAGTGTGGATGGTGTATCCGCTGACACCGACAGGAAATTGCTTCTTGGAATGTATGATTTTACTCACTTCCCAAGCAACATTGGATTTGGTTTGGTAACCATCTTGCCCATTGGTTTTGGCTACTTGATAGGGAAAAGCCAAACCGTATCCTGCATTGCCATAAACAGAATGAACGGCTTCTGAAAGAGGGATGGTCATTCCGCCTGGTTGAATGTGGCTATCGCCCAAGTGTAAAATGAATAGGTCACCATTGAGTTGTTTTTTAATACCAAAACGATTCTCAAGTTCTGCGGTGAATCCATTGAGACTGTCGTTTAATGAAATGCGCTGACCAAAGGTCGTCACACCCAAGCAGAACATGGCCAGAATGAAAAGTCCTGTTTTAAGGTTATTTTTTAGTATCCAAGTAGTATGCATAAGAGTCCTGTAAATATTGGTATATGTATTGAGCAAGATAATCAGACCCTTTGTGGGTCATGTGTGTGTAATCATTGTTGGCCAACTTGGGAATTGAATCTTGAACCCAACTGCGCATTGATTCTGGACCACCCATGGCTTCAAATAAACTAAAATAAGCGATGCCATGTTTTCTGGCCATTTTTTCCTGACTGCGCAAAAGATGAAGAACCGTTGGATCTGTATCCCATTTGCCATTCTCTTTATAAGCTTTATCAGTCATGCCAATGAGCAGGATATCTGAATTTGGAAAACATTTTTTAACATGCTCTATAGAACGGCCCATGGTGATTTCATAGTTGCGGTAATCTTCAACGCCATGGCCTATGACATTTAAACCATAGTGAACAATGACAAGCGGTGTTTTGATGGCACTGTCAACGGCCTGCATCATTTCTATGTTCAGCAAACTCAATGAGTTTCCTGAATTGCCTCGAAAACCAAAATTATCGACATAAATACCATCGCCTTTTTCAAAATTAATTCCGTACAATTTAGGTTGACCTTCTTCTACATTCAATGTCATTTTTTTGAAAGGATCAGACCAAAGATCATGAACAAATCTAGGATTCAATGTATCGGGCCAATTCAAAGTCAATTCCTTTTGATCAAAAGTGAATTTAATCTTACCGAATGATTTGGGGTGAGCTATCAATTGCGCCTTTTGAAAAGGGTAGGACTTTGCAGTATAGTTGCAACGTGACCCAGGATTTCCTCCAAATACTTGACCAGTGGGACCAACAGGAAATGGTTGTTTTTTATGATAACTTAAAAAGTCAGTGACATTCCAAAGCTCATTAAAACCATGATTAATGGTTACTCTGAATCCGGCAACGATAGAGGTGATGGGCATCCAACCAATACCATTTCCACCATATTTTTTCTGGATCCTTGCGCGTAAACCTTGCGTAAGTAAATCTCCCTCAATTTGAGAATCCCCAAAATAGGCAATGTGGTAGCTGCCACCTTTTTCTTTCAGTGTATCTAAATATTGAAAAAAACGGTTGAGTTTGTTTCCGACTTCTCTTTGTCCTTGAAAGCTGTCATTATCATCTTTCTTTTTGCTCTTGTATTGCGCCCATTCATTCTGTGCGGATTGTTGTGTATTGTTGACCTTTATCTCGGAGAGATAGTCCAAACGTTTTAAAATGGGAGATTGAAATGAGAATTGTGAGATTACCCAAACACCAATAATCATGGCCAAAAGCATGAATGCCAATTGATGATATCCGGATGATTGCCTAAACATTTACCAACCTGCAATTTACAGGATATTTGAGGTGCGCGTTAAGGATGCATTAAAAAAATATTCTCAGCCAATTGTGGTATTAGGAGTCGGTCTTTTTTGGGATGGGTAGCCTTGACATTTCGATAAACCCTTATGGGATCTTCCATGCTTTCATTGCTCAAATCAAAACAACCATAGTGCATAGGAACCATATACTTTGCATTCATTTCATCAAATGCTTGTATGGCATTAGTTGGACTGATGTGGTTGCTTTCCATAAACCATTCTGGCTGATATGCTCCAATGCCCATCAAGGCATAATCAATGGAAACCCTTTCTCCGATTTTTTTGAAATGACTTCCATTTCCGGTGTCACCCGAAAAGTAGATCGACTTGTTTTTACTTTGAATGACAAAACCTCCCCAAAGTCGATCATTGAAATCCCAAAATCCACGTTTAGACCAATGGCGAGCGCTGGTGTAAATGATGGATAGCGGACTATCCATGTATTTTTGATTCCAACCTGCGCAGACAATTTTATCCTTTTTGAAAGTTCCTTTCAAGAGACTCTCCATCTTAAGTCCAGTTAATACCATTACATCTGGATTTTTACTTTTGATACTTCGCAGTGATGAGAAATCGCAATGATCTCTGTGGTCATGTGAAAGCAAGATGTAATCGATGGAAGGAAGTTCTTTGGTGTTGTAGGGCAGAGCACTCTTCCTTGGGTAGAAAATGGTAGCGGCATTAAAAACAGGATCGGTAATCAATCTGATTCCATCCAATTGAATGAGAAAAGTGCAATGCCCCAACCAAACACAATAATCCTCAGTTGTATTGAAATCAAAAACAGGTGTTTGAACCGGAACCTGCCA
>JBEISW010000205.1:0-4337 GCA_040375215.1 Crocinitomicaceae bacterium
GGGCAAATCAAACGTGACGTTATTCAAATCATAAACCACTTCTCCATTGACAGACCAGTAGTAGCTGATATCTTGCTGATCCGGACCATCCAATGAAATGGTGGGATTGTCATCCCAAATTTCCAATGGCGAATACGTAAAATTGGAATCAGGATAAATACGATTCACGGATAAATTGATGGATTCTACTGTTGTGCATCCATTGGCAGCCATGCCAGTTACCGAAAACAAACCTGCCTGATTGCAATTGATAACAGGATTGGTTCCTAATCCATTTGCCCATGTATAGCCAATGGCATTGCCACCGGCGGTTAATGTAATATCTGAGGTAAAACAATCAAATTCAGGATGAGATGATGAAATTGTTACTATTGGCGTTACTATATCCTGAAAAATCTCATACGACACTGTATCCAAACAGAAATTGGCACCTGTAACTTCACATTCCACAACGCCGGGTTGCACTATATTTTGTGACGGATTCCCTCCACCGTTTATCCATTGATAAGATACACCACCACTGGCTTGCAGGGAGATAGTTGGCATTGCACAAGTCAGAATATCTGAAGGACTATTGTTTTGAATAACACCAATGGGCGATATTGTATCCTGCACAATATCCACATCTAAATTTCTAGAACAACCATTATTGAATAAAATATCCACAGCATAGTTACCTGGTGCAGTGACTGAAATTTGGTTGGTTATTTCTCCATTGGGTGACCAGGAATATGATTGTCCACCGACAACATCCAAATCAATTGAGGTTGTCAAACAATTCAATTCATCAGTAACATAAATCAACTGAGATGCTGTTGAGGTATCCATGGGAACACTGATGGATGCAATATTTACACAACCATTGCCATCAGTAACTTCAACATCCATGGCATCACTGTTGAAGACATCAACAATATCAGATGCGCTGCCATCAGACCATAGATATGATACTCCTCCGCTTGCTGTAATGGTAACCAGCGGAATGTTGCATGATATTACTGGATCAGAGAGTGAAAACAATGGATTAGGCAGATCAAATACTTCAACGGTTAAAGCAAAGTCTGAATAACAATTGCCTGGATTGGGGGTGTACACATATTGCTGGGTTCCGGCAACATTGGTGGTAACCAAGTTGGGACTCCAAGATCCAGGAATCAAATCATCATTTTCAACGGGTAAATTTTGAGCCAAATCATTCAAACAATACTGTGCATCTAATCCTGAAATAACAGACGTAATGGGATCATTCACAACAATGGTAAAATCAGTTGGATTACCGCATTCTCCTATACTTGGAGTGAATGTATGCACAAAAGTTCCTGCAGCAGTGGTAACAACATTCGAAGGACTCCAAGTTCCATTCATACCGCCATCCTCCAAAACTGGAAGATTGGGTACCAACTCATTCAAGCAAAAATCAAAATCAGCAGATGCGAAAACAGCATCCAACGGTGCGTTAATGACAACAGGTAAATTAACATCGTTGGCACATTGTCCTGCATCAACTGCAAAAGAAAAATTGGTCGAAGATGCTGTACTCGCGTCAATAGAAGAAGGAGACCAAACACCTGAAATCAAATCATCCGAAATACTGGGCAATAGATCCGTTGCATCTCCAACGCAATAGTTAGTTGTAAAAGAAAACAATGGATTGACAGGGGAAACAACTTCAATATCCAAATTTCCATTGCTTGCACATTGATTGGGGTCTGCTGTAAAAGTATAAGCATTGATACCAATGGCGCCCATATCTACTGTTCCTGGATTCCAATTCCCAGTGATTCCATTATTGGATGAACTGGGCAGCAAAGGAGCTGAATCCATAGAGCACAAAGCGGGTATTGAAGTGAAATTAGGAATAATCTGACTGTCAATGGTTACTTGAATGGTTTGGTTAATTGCGCAAACACCAGCTGAAGGTGTAAATGTATAAGATGCATTGCCCACTGACGCAGTGTTAATCACACCAGGACTCCAAGTCCCTGCAATGTTTTCATTGGAGTTAATGGGAAGCCCTGGAGCAACAGAATTGATACAAAATGGACCAATGACATTGAAGGTTGGTGTTTGATTAGAAACTACATCAATGGAATAATTGTAATCCGTAGCACAAGAAGCGGGGTTGTGTGTAAAAACAAAATTTTGCAAGCCCGTGATGGCAGTATTAACAACATTGGGTGACCAAGTTCCCGAAATAGCATTTGAACTGGTAACTGGTAAAGTTGGACCGACCCCATTCTCACATATCGTTGCAGGTAGATTGAAAGTAGGAGCATCAGGAGCATTAATATTGACACTTACAGAAGTGATATTGGCACAATTGGCAACATCAGGAGTGAAAATATAATTGGAGGCACCAACGTTTCCTGTGACAATTGAATTGGGCAGCCAAGAACCAGTAAATCCATTCTGAGAATTGAATGGAAGATTCGAAGCTGTAGCTCCTTGGCAATAAGTTGTAGTAAAATTAAATGTCGCGTCTACGGCATCTTGCACAACGACATTCAGCGAACCAGAACTTGCGCATTGATTGGGATCCGGTTGAAAAGCAAACGATTGACCAGCAGCATTGAAATTGGTCATATCAATGACTGAAGGCGTCCAAGTTCCTGTAAACCCTTCAACCGATGTACTGGGCAAAGAGGGACTGTCTGTCTCGCAAAACGGACCCAATGCAGCAAATGTGGAAGGTGTCCCGTTGGTGATATTGAAGTTTACTGTAGATGATACTGCACACGCATGAAGAGGATCAATATTTGGTGTAAAAATCAAAGGCTGCAAACCAAGATTAGCCGTATTTAAAGAACCACTCCAAGAACCTTGGATACCATTGTCATCAATAGAAGGCAAAGCGGGAGCTGTTGCATTTTGACACAACGAGGTAACCATTGAAAAAACTGGATTTTCCGTTGGACTAACGGTAACAGCTAAAGTAAAATCTACGGCACATTGGTTTGCATTAGGGGTAAACAAATAATCAACTGGTCCAGCAGTAGCAGCAACATTGGTAGATATTGATAAAGGTGACCAAGATCCTGATACAACACCATCGCTTAACGGGAGAGGGGCTGGAGTTTCACCTTGACAGTAATCATTGTCAATTGCAAAGCCAGGGACAATGGCATCAACTACTTGAACAGACACGGTCCCCTCAGCATAACATCCTGACGTCGCATCAGGCGCAAAAGCATATAAATTTGCCCCCACTGCTGAAACATCTATTGCAGTTGGTGACCATACTCCTGATACACCGTTGATAACAGGATTCAATATGTAAGGGCTTGGGGTGTTCAAACATTGATCTGGAATTACGGGTAAATAAAGACTTTGATTGGGATTGATCACCAAACAATTCTCCAAATAGCAATTACCAGATCCAATGACATAATGAACTGGATTAGGCAATGCCAAGTTAAAATTCACCGAACCATCGCCATAACTCAATTCTCCATCACCAGCTGGTGACAAAAACTGATTGCTCAAAGTTGTTGTTATTCCAGCGCTTCCCGGATTGTTCACCAACATTGCAAAAAGTGAAATGGAACCTTGCGGATTATTCAATTCGGCCAAGTCAAATTGAAATTCATATCCTGCCCCGGTATTAAAACTGGTACCTCCTGGGATATAACTACAAAAATCTGGATTAGCAGATGAACCCAAATAATTGTTTGTATTGGTTGCCATATGATACAAATCAACATAAGACTCCCCGCTTGATCCAGTATTGACGGCTAGAACATAATCAGGTTCAAATCCACTATCAAACTGAATTCCTCCTGATAAATTCTCAAGTGAATAATATGGAGCATTGCTTCTATTGGTCCAATTGGACAATTGATTGTATCCGCCGGCCTCAGTATCTAGGAATATGAGTAGCCTATTATTAGATCCAGATTCCAATTGCCCTGCAATTCCAAAAGCCAATAAATTTTGAAATTGAGACACATAAAGTGCATCCATGTGATTGCCAGAACCGAAACTGGAAATCAAGTTAGCATTTCCAGCAGACAAAGGCGCTCCCCAATAGGATTCCGTTAAGTTGCCATCTATTACAATTCCTGGACCTTGATATCCTCGAACACACCAATCATCTGCCGCCGCTAATGCAGGGGAGACAATTGCGGAACTGGGTGCAGGTGGTCCTTGACTTACACCATTTAAGAAGTACTCATATTCAAAAGCTGTTTGAGCATCCCCATTGAAAACGGTCCCTTCGCAAATATTTTGGGGAGATAAAGTTAAATTCTCTGGAATATCTTGAATCGTAATACCCACAGAAGTGGTCTGGGTACATCCTGCAGAAGTCTTGGTATAGGTAACCACGTAGGTGCCTGGCA
>JBEISW010000145.1:0-5935 GCA_040375215.1 Crocinitomicaceae bacterium
AGGCTTCAACTGAGAGACATCATCGGATACAAGGGACAGTTGTTTCTACCAAGTGATTACCAATTGGAGGAATTAGATGGATTAAGTATAAATGGTAATGCTTATTTACATTTTCAGGATAGTCTATCTCGAGTGCAATTGAATGTTTTGCATAGTAAGGGTAGTATGAAGGAGCATCATTTGGATTTGGCTAATTTATCATTTCAATTGAACTTTGATGATGATCATTTGGATGTCAAAAATTTGGATTTGCGAATTGGGAATTCTGATTTGATCGGAGATTTTGTCCATTACTTTAAACAGCAGAAAGGCGAAACCAATCGGGTACATTTAAAATCTACACGTCTTGATTTTGACCAGTTGTTTGCTTGGCAAGAGAAAATCATATCCAATAATCAGCCACAAAAGACCACATCTTACCATGACGAAGGATTCAATGTTTACGCGCTTCCTTTTACAGAGATGAGCGCGGATATTGAGATAGGAGATTTGAAATACCATAAGTATCATTTGACCAATATTTCAGGCGAGATTAGAACGCATAAAAATCATGTGGTTGATTTGCGGGAGTTGAAGTTTTCAGCAGCTGATGGTGATTTTGTATTAAATGGTATACTGAATGCTATGGATCCTAAACATATTGGGTTGAACGGTTCATTGAATGTCGGTAACGTTGATTTAGATAAGTTGTTTTTTAAGTTGGATAATTTTGGTCAAGATTATCTGGTTTCCGAGAATCTTCATGGAATAGCCAATGCAGATGTCAATTTTAAAATGGCAGTGCACAAGGATTTTGCGCCCATATTGGAATCCACCGAAGTGCATTTGGATCTTGAGGTCCTGAAAGGAAAGCTTGAAAATTTCGAAATGTTACAAGCAATGTCGGACTATTTTTCAGATTCCCAACTGCGGTTTGTTGTATTTGACACATTACAAAACCACATAGATTTTAAGAATGGCGTTTTGAATATCCCCAATATGTCCATCAGTTCTAATCTTGGTTATCTTGAGCTGAGTGGTAAACAAGATATGGACTTTAACATGGATTATTATCTCCGCATTCCTTGGAAGTTGGTTTCAGAAGCGGCGTCAAACAAGTTGTTTGGAAAGTCAAGAAAAGAAGCGGAGATTAATGACGCCTCTGAAGTTGAAGAGTCCAGTAATCAGAGGAAAAGGCGTTTTGTCAATGTCAGAATAAAAGGCAATTTGGAGAATTATAAAGTTTCCTTGGAAAAGGATGCGAAATTAAAAAGGAGGAATCGATAATTTTTTTGGTAACTTTATTGTAATATTGCAATAAATAAATAAAATGGGAGCCTCTAAGACTGATCAGTTTAGTAAAAGAGAGAATGATATGGCGCAGTTGTTCAAGGCATTGGCTCATCCCGCGCGCATTGCCATTGTTGAGTATTTGTTGTCTGTGGATACTTGTATCTGCGGTGATATCGTAGATCATTTGCCATTGGCTCAACCAACAGTGTCTCAGCATCTCAAAGAATTGAAACAAGCTGGTATAATTCAAGGAAGTGTTGAGGGGACAGCGATATGCTATTGCATCAATGAAAAGACCATGCAAAAAATTCAGAAGTATTTTGGGAAAATAGAAAGTAAAATCGTTCAAAAATGTTGTTAGTATGAAAGTCAAAGAGTTAGTAGAAGTTTTAAGAACGCAGACAACTATTGGGTTTGAATTACCCAATGGTAACGGCGTTCCATCGCATTTCCATATCACGGAAATGGGATTGGTGTTAAAGAATTATGTGGATTGTGGCGGTAAGATGCGCAATGAGCGCAGTGCTACTTTTCAATTGTGGGTGGCTGGAGATACGGATCACCGATTGACCGCGCAAAAGTTTTTGGGCATCATTGCGATAGCTGATGGTCTGTATGGTATTCAAGACATGGAAGTGCAAGTAGAGTATCAGCAGGAGACGATTGGCGTTTTTGATTTAAATTACAATGGGGATAAGTTTATTTTACAATCTAAACAAACTGCATGTTTGGCGGAGGATGCTTGTGGTATTCCGGAACCAAAGAGAAAAGTTAGCATAAGTGAACTGAATGCAAAGGGCTCCTGCCAGCCAGGAAGCAAGTGTTGCTAAAATCGAGAAAATGAAACCAATATTGAAATTTTTAGATCGTTTCCTGACGCTTTGGATTTTTCTTGCGATGCTTACAGGTGTGGCATTGGGCAATTTTTTTCCAGGTTTAGCGCTATGGATCGATGCCATGTCCATGGGTACCACCAATGTACTGCTTGCATTTGGCTTGATGATTATGATGTATCCTCCATTGACCAAGGTGGATTTTTCAAGAATACCACAAGTTATGGCCAAGCCAAAATTATTAATGTCGTCCTTTGTCGTGACTTGGTTGATTGGACCGTTGTTAATGTTCTTGTTGGCTACAACTTTTTTGAGGGATTATCCTGAATACATGACAGGGTTGATAATAATAGGTCTAGCGCCATGCATTGCAATGGTTATCGTTTGGAATGATCTAGCGCAGGGAAGCAAAGAATGGGTTACAGGTTTGGTGGGAATCAATAGTTTGTTACAGGTTTTGTTTTTTGCATTTTATGCCTACTTCTATCTGGAGATTGTATTGCCGATGATGGGGATACCAGGTGTTCATATTGAAATCACCATGGTGCAGATTGCTCAAACGGTTGGTTTGTATTTGGGTGTGCCATTTATATCTGCGTTGATTAGTCGCAAGTGGTTAATTGCCAGTAAAGGTGCGCAATGGTTTCACACACGATTTGTTTCGGCTATTTCTCCATTGACATTGATTGCTTTGCTTTTCACCATTGTTGTCATGTTTGTGTTGAAGGGTCAAATGATTGTGCAATTGCCCTTGGATGTTTTTCGTGTTGCCATTCCATTGGTCATTTTTTTTGCTGTGATGTTTTTACTCATGTTCTTTGTGGCCAGATGGGCTGGAGCAAATTATGCTGAGAATGCAGCTGTATCTTTTACTGCATCAGGAAACAATTTTGAATTGGCCATAGCTGTATCAATTGGTGTTTTTGGATTGAATTCAGGTCAGGCATTTGCTGGTGTTATAGGGCCTTTGGTTGAGGTTCCAGCGTTAATCTTAATGGTTAAATTGAGTTTGTATTTAAAGAAGAAAATATATGGAATCTAAAGTCAATATTTTAGTTTTATGCACGGGCAATAGTTGCCGCAGTCAAATGGCTGAGGGATATTTAAGGAAATTTCTTGGCGAGAAGGCTAATGTCTATAGTGCGGGTGTTGAAACCCATGGGGTGAATCCAAGGGCCATTAACATTATGGCAGAAGACGGAATAGATATATCTTCACATACCTCTAATCTTGCAGATGAGTATTTGGCAATTCCCTTCGATTATATATTGACCGTTTGCGATAACGCCTTAGAGCATTGCCCCTACTTCCCATCTCAGGCTAAGCGATACCATTATAACTTTCCTGATCCTGCCAAAGCGATTGGGAGTGAAGATGAAATCATGTTGTCGTTCAGAACAACAAGAGATTTGATAAAAGAATATTGCCGATTGTTTCCTCAAAGATAATTTTAAAAACGATGCGCCCCCGATAGAAGCGGAAATCCCCACGCAGTGGGATTGAAGCGGATAGCGGGAAATGGCGCCCAAGTATTTATGAAAAAAGAAGAGATACACAATCGGTTGTTGCATGAGCTGACGTCAAGAAAGGATCGTTTGGAGCAAGCATGGAAAGATTTACTCGAGAGCAATCAGCAAGAAGGGAAGAGTTCGGCTGGAGACAAGCACGAGACAGGGGCTGCAATGGTTCACTTGGAGATGGAACAATTGGGAAAGCAATTGGAGGAGTTGAAAAGGCAAGTGGAAGAAGTTGTCCGGTGGAGTCCTGAAAATGTAATCAGAGATCGACGAGTTGTAATGGGGAGTTTGGTAGAAACCACCACGGGATTGTATTATATGATAACAGGCTATGGAAAACTTGAAGTAGAGGGTAAAGAGGTGTATGTTATTGGTCCGTCGTCCCCAATGGGAAAAGTCTTAATGGGAAAGATTGCAGGAGAAAGATTTGAATGGGGAAAGGTAATTGGTGTTATTGGTTCAATTGAGTAGCATTAGAAAGGATTTTTTTTGTTCAATGTTGTAAGATGTAATTTTGTCAAATAATACTTGAGAAATGTTTGACCTCTTGAAATTAATGTCACAAGAATTGATTTCACTTTCATCTGATGAGTGGAATGCGTTTTCAGCTCAATTGTCAAAAAGACATGTAAAGAAAATGGATTATGTATTTAGGGCCGGTCAGGTACCTAACGAAGTCTATTTTGTAAATAAGGGAATCTTAAGAGTGGTCATTGAAGACTCCAAAGGAGTGGAGAATACGATACACTTTTCCAAGGAAGGGCAGTTTATTACGGATTATGCGAGTTATCTGAGAAAGATTCCAGCATCTTATTCCATTCAGGCTCTAGAAGATAGCGAGTTGTTTGTCTTACCGCGAGCCTCTGTAGATTGGGCTTACAAGCATTTGAAGGAAGGGCAAAAGTTGGGTCGCTTGTTGGCGGAACTGTATTTTACTTTTCACGATGATAGAATCAAGAGTTTGTATTCCTTGACGCCACTGCAGCGATACAATGGCATAGAGCTTATTTTTCCTGAGATTCTTTCCAGGGTTCCTCAGCACATGATTGCCTCTTATTTGGGGATTTCTTCCGTTCATTTGAGCAGGTTGAAGAACCAATAATGAGGTGCTAAACATTTGTTATCGTTTTTAAGTTTGCTTTTGTCGCATCATTGCATAAGGTATTTTGCCTTAAACATGAAGAAAAAAGATCAATTTATACATATTTGTAACGAGGAATGGGATGAATTCACTGCCGAAATTACTGTCAGAAGCAATGATGACGATTGCGCTTGTCAGACGGCCAAGGTTTCATTGCCTGATCTGAAAGCTGTTTTGGATCACGTTCAATCTAAAGTCACAAAAAGAAATGATTTTGATTTATCACCCAAGGCCAAATCCAAAGTAGTAGATTTTAGTTTGTTTGAAGATGTACAGTATCCTCTGCATTTGAATGTTGACGTGTTGTTTGTAAAGAATGGTGCGTTGTATGTTGAGATTTATGTGTACGATTTAAGCAGCAATCTTTGTCACAAACGTTGCATCCACGTCGCTTAAAGTTTGTTTACTTCGTTGTACCAAGTGAAATGCTTTTTTAGGATATTATTTTTATTTTTTCTGAGATAATCCAAGTAGTGCTCGGCTAAGTGCGAATTCTTTTTTTCGCTGAGCCATACAAGGCGCCAACCAGTGCGGATAGGTAAACCAGAGATGGGAATGATTTCCAATTGATGATTGACAATTTCATTTTTAAGACCAATCAAAGGCATGATGGAGTATCCCATTCCTGCCAATAACGCTTGTTTTACAGCTTCATTAGATGTTAGCTCGATGGGTTTGATGGGATTTATTTTTTTTCGTTCAATGAACTTTTCCATTGTTTGGCGAGTGCCAGATCCCTTCTCTCGGTAAATAAGAGGTGTGCACTCCGGAAGTTTTGGTTTCGTTGCTTTCTTATTTTTTGAGTCTTGAACTTTCCCAATCATGAATAGTTTGTTGTCGATTAAGTCAACTTTTTTTAAATTAATATTTTGAGGGAGGATGGAAATTAGTGCAAAATCCACCTCATTGTTTTTTAGATTTTCCAATACTTGCTGCTTATTGGATACATCCATGTGTAGTTCAACCAGTGGGTTTTCTTGAAGATAGTCGCTGATGAAGTAAGGCATGACATATTTGCCCGTTGAGACTACTGCTATTTTTAGTAACCCTTGGATGACGCCTTTATTGGATTGGGTTAACTGATTGATATTTTCTGCCTCTTTGATAAGAGATAGGATGTTCTGGTTGATTTGTTCTCCAAACGGAGTAATGTATATTTTTTTTCCAAGGGA
>JBEISW010000023.1:0-14024 GCA_040375215.1 Crocinitomicaceae bacterium
CCTCCTTTGGATATATTTTGTGTTCTAATGATGCCAGCGAACGGGTATAGCCCTTCGAACAAGTAATGGTGTATGGCCATTAGGCCAGCAGCAGTGCCAATTTCTATTTTGTCAATTTGGCCACTTTCAAACAAGTGAAATGCTTTTTCAATGCTTTGCTGATCGATGTTTTTCATTTTCACAACTTTGAAAAAAGAAATTTACTTTCAATGGTTCTCATCTGCAATTGCAGAGAGTTGCAACAAATGTTGCTCCACTTGATATTGATTGAAATTATCCCAATGCGGCGCGGCCTCTGCACGATGTCCCAAAAGAGAATCCATGATTTGGTTTTTGTTTTGGTACTGGTGATGCAAGTCTTCAAGAATAGCAAAGAAAAACGCATCCAACTTTTGTTCTTCACTTGCTTTTGATGCCAAATGATTCAATCGGAAAATTCCCAATAATTCTTTCTGTTCTTCAGCTGAGATGGTGGTTTGGTGCCCATCTTTTAATGCACGAAAAACGATGTTGTTCCAAGTGATGTTATCCGTACACCAGGGGACGGCATCAAATTGCAGTGCATGTTCGCTGATGAGCACGATGGCATGCAATACAGCGGAAAGGTGGTTAGCAGGGAACTCATCAAAACTTCGGAACTCAAATCCGCTTTGGTAGAGCTTTTCACGGTTGAAGTCTAGGCCGAGGTCGGTCAACAATTCGTATGATAGCGCGTTTTCAATTTGGTCTCTCCACCAAATATTATCTTCCTTGCTAAATTTCAAAAGCTTGCGGAAATCTTCAACAGGGTAGGTGAGTATTTTTCCTTTGGCCATGCTTTGGTGGTATGTCCCAACTCCTGTGTAACGAGACATGGCATTGCGCATAGATCCGCAAGCGAACTGATCTTTTAGTCCATGTTTTTTACTGATTACGCCCATGATATCAGGACTGCCCAAAGTACAGATGAACAAAGGTTCAAACCATTGTAACAAATAGATTGCATTGCCGTGCACTTGATCAAATTTGGCATAATCCACAATTCTGCTGTCAGAAGTCAGAGTAGGCAGTGTAAAATGGAAATGAAAAGTACCGTTGTTAAATAAGACAAGGTTTTTTTGATTGGTCATGAACATGTTGATACCCACGTTGTAATCGGTAAAGTGCAAATGACCGGGAATAACCTTGGACTCGTTCAATTTGTCCAAGAATACCTTTTTGGTGGCTTGCAATTCGCGCACTGTATCCTGAACTGTGCGGTTTTCAAAATATTTGGTAACAAACTCAATGGTGTCGCCATCAAAGATGATTGGGCCATTGGGGTTGTTCTTTTGTGTCAATAAACTTTGAATGGCGTGAGGTTGCTGCTCTAGGAATGTTTCTAAAATAGATTTCCCAGCGTAATCTGGATTTTCCAGGTTGGGTGTTTTGGAAAGCAATGTCTTGTGCTCAAAGTGCACGTCCATTTTATCCAAAGAATGACTGTTGATCATTCTGCTCACTCGGTATTTTTTTTCTGGATCAAATGCCGCGGCCAATAGAATGCCCAATGCCCCCTCTTTGTAGCAATTCAAATAGTTGATGCTGTAGCGTTCACGCCCCATTTTTTCCCGAATGAATTGCCCATCAACGACGAGCCATTCCTCCATTTGAAAATAGGTTTCATTCTCTAACCCAATGCCCCAGAAGTATTTATTAATCGGGTTATTTGTCATGTTTTATTGTCTTGTTAAATGGTCTTGCTATGGGGTGTGGTCATCAAGGATGATAGTACACCACATACCTCTGGTAGCGCTCATTGTTCCACCAATCCTTTCTCTTTTTTGCAAAATAATTGTAGTTCACTTTTCCAGCTTGTGATTGAAGCGGATAGACAACTACACCGTTTTCGCGGTAAGCTTGCTTTTGTTTTGTTTCAGGTACTATTGGCACGATATGTCCTGACAATCCAAAGGTGACGCGCTTGGCGCAGATAATTCCTACGCCTCCTTCCTCGTTGACTTTGCGTTGAGCCTCGTCGAAGCTGGACATCCGTTGCCATCCAAAACTAAGACCCCACGTTAACAGCCAGTCGTGAAGGGCATTGGAATAGATGTGTCCTACGGTATCGTACATGATGGGCTTTACTTCTTCACCGTTCAAAACTCTTTTTAAAGAGTCCTCCGTCCACCAAACAGTTGGTAAATATACTTTAGAAAAATGACAATAGTCAAATGAATATACATTGCAATAAGTATCCTCTGGGGTCTTTTGATAGCGCAAGTTGTGGCTTACGTCCAGTTGGTCAATAATCGCGTGCAAGCTTTTTTTCTTGGATTCCACATCGGACATGTCGCGGAAAGTCATGCCTTCACTGGACAGGGGGTGATGTTTCAACAATTGCGAGTCAAGTCTGGAATCCGGATGGGGAGGGAGTACAGCAGGCTTGATGCGACTGTCCACCACCGTTATTTCTTTTACAGGAGCCAGATGTCTCTCTTGATCGTCTTGATTCATTGTACAGATTTTGGACGAAAATAGAATGATATAGCCATGCTTATTTGCCAATCTCAAAAAGGTATTCGGTAATGGTTTGTTCAAATCTTTCGTTTTCCCAAGGACATGAAATGTTTTAACTTCGCAGTCTAATGAACCGCATTAGTCAACCCGCCGTATTAGTTCTTGCTGACGGCACTGTTTTTCAAGGAAAATCTTGTGGATACGTTGGAGTTACAACGGGAGAAATCGCTTTCAATACAGCCATGACAGGCTATCAGGAAGTATTTACAGACCCTTCCTATTTTGGTCAAGTATTGGTGATGGCAACTGCGCACATTGGCAATTACGGTGTGCATGTGGATGAGATTGAGAGCGAAACCTGCAAAGTTTCGGGCATCATCATCAAGAAGTTTTCAGATGTAGCCAGTCGCATTGGACCCATTGGGACCTTGCAAGATTATTTGGTTCGTGATAAAGTTGTAGGAATTTCAGATATCGATACCCGCGCTTTGGTTCGCCATATCAGAAAGGTAGGCGCAATGAATTGCATCATCAGTTCAGATGAAAGCAAGAGCATCGAAGATTTGAAAGCGCGATTGGCGCAGGTTCCATCAATGGATGGTTTGTCATTGTCTCAAGAGGTTTGTTGCAAAGAACCCTATTTTGAAGGTGATGAAAATAGCGCCGTGAGAGTTGCTGTTATTGATTTCGGAATCAAGAAGAACATAGTGCGTTGTTTGACGGAGCGCGGTGCATATTGTAAAGTGTTTCCTATGCATACAACTGCGCAGGAGGTCTTGGAATGGAAACCCAATGGTATCATGTACAGCAACGGTCCTGGTGATCCATCTGCGATGCCATCCAGCATTCAATTGGTGAAAGAATTAATAGATTCAGGCGTGTCGGGATTTGGCATTTGTTTGGGACATCAGATTATTGGATTGAGCCAAGGGTTGAAGACTGTCAAGATGTTCAATGGACACCGCGGCATCAATCATCCCATCAAGAATTTGAAGACAGGAAAGTCAGAGATAACCAGTCAAAATCATGGGTTTGTAATTTCGAAGAAAAGTATTGCATCTCAGGACAATGTAGAAGTCACTCACATTCATTTGAATGACGATACCATTGCGGGAATTGCATTAAAGAACAAAAACGTTTTCAGCGTTCAGTACCACCCAGAGGCCAGCGCCGGCCCACATGATTCGAGGTATTTGTTTGATCAGTTCATTGAAGGGCTGAAATGAATATATGATTTAGCAAAAATATAGGAGCGAAAAGATATTAGCCTTTTTGTTGAAGGGGAGGAATATTGTCTTGTCTCGTTCTTTCGCTCATTGCATTAAGCAGGCGGCAGCTCAGCTTCTTCTGTTAATATGTTGTTCCTCCGGGGCTAGCGGTAATCTGCTGGAAAGGGCTAAAAAAAAGGTCAAGCTAAATCTGACAAAATCACATTTTCTCCTTCTGTTCTCCAATCTTTTCCTTATATTTGAATTATATTTCTAAAATATGAAAAACCTTTTACCCACCTCTATAATTATTCTGCTCCAGTTTCTCTCTTCATTCTCTTATTCCCAATCGCCACCACAAGGAATTCCATTTCAAGCGGTGCTGCGCAATGTGGACGGGAGTGTAATTGTCAGTAGTGAAGTGATATTGACATTCATGATCCATAATGGCAGCTCCGATGGGGGCGTAGTGTATGAGGAGGCTCATAGCTTGACGAGTAATGACCAAGGAGTGGTGAGTTGTGTGGTAGGGAATGGCGTTGTCACACAAGGCAATTTTGGCAATATCAAATGGGGTAGTGGTGCAAAGTTTTTGCACGTGAAGATGGGTGGTGTTGATTTGGGAACGCAGCAGATGATGAGTGTTCCTTATTCGTTGTATACAGGAGCAACACAATTGGATGTGAGCCCAATAGGAGACACATTGATGATAGGAGGGCAAAGTTTTATTGTGCCAGGGATTAGCGCATTGAATCCAGAGTTTCAGAGCATCGGAGGATTGGGGGCTCAGGTTTTGGTAGGAAATACAACTTGTGAAAATGAGTATATTAGCATTTCGAGCTGCGGTGATCTGACTTCGTTGACCTATGATGGGCGCATTTATGATTTGGTAGAGATAGGTGGTCAATGTTGGTTTGCAGATAATTTGGCTACAGACCAATACCGTAATGGTGATCCAATCCCTACAGGATTGAGCGATAACGCATGGTCAACAACGTCCAACGGAGCTTATTCTTTCTATAATAATGACTCATCAAACGATATCACTTATGGCAAGTTGTACAATTGGTACACAACCGTTGACAGCAGAGGTCTTTGTCCGACTGGCTGGCATGTTCCTACTGATTGCGAATGGATGTATTTGGAGGGGATTTTGGGGATGTCGGTGGTAGATCAACAGAATCTTGGCAGGAGAGGTTCTAATCAAGGGGGAGCAATGAAGGCCACAACCAATTGGACTTCTCCCAATACAGGCGCTAACAACTCCAGCGGCTTTACTGCTCTCCCTGGTGGTTACCGCAGATACGATAGCGTATATTCAACCATTGACAACTACGGCTACATGTGGACTAGTAAACAGAGCGATTCTTACTTCGCATGGAGCCGCGTTTTTAACTATAACAATCCCAATGTAAGCCGAAATAACTACAATAAGCGTCTGGGCTTCAGTGTTCGTTGCGTCCGGGATTAGAAGGAGACTTGTGATGGAGTGATGAGGTGATGAAGTTGGGATAGCGAAAATAGCGAGAGCATGAAATGCGATTCGCTATGGGGTGATTGGGTGATGAAGGGGTCATGGGTTTAATAAGTATTAAAGAAAAGCCTATTGTTTGTTGTTTTGAATATTCATTTTGAAGGCGATGATTTGTTGTCTTAGAATTTCAATATCATCTATTTATTTATCTATTATTCCTGAAGAGATTTCATTGGGTTAGAGGCTTTGATTATCTATAAACAAGATTTTACTTCTTGCATGGAGCCAATGGCGATGTTTAGGAATTGATCCTTTTCCTTTGAGTGATATGAGCTGTAGCCTTCCGCAATGTTTAAACCCACAGATATCATAGCTCTTTTGGTTTGTCTTATGAGGTCCCAATCAATATTTTCTGAGGGTTTAATTTTTTTTGTAAATAACCTTATTGATTTCAATGAATGTTTTCCAAATAATCGAGGTCTCAAAACCACAAGATGTTTTCATGAACCAAATTTCAGTTACCAATTGTCAGGACAACTTACCTAATTTATGGTGAAATCCTATAAATTATTTTTGTTTTTAATTTTTACGGCTCCTCATTCCCTCATTTCTTCATCCCTTCTTTTCCCTTATCTTCGCCCAATGAACGGCGTACAACTGCATTTTCTTTTCAATCACATGCCCATGTTCTTGGCATTGTTTTCATTGATCCTTTGGGTGGTGAATTTTTTCAAACCCACTGCAATTCTCAAAAACTTAGCGATGGTCATCATAGTGGTGATGGGGCTTTTGAGCTTTGCGGCAATGGCTACCGGTGAAGAAGCCGAAGAGGTAATGGAACAATGGGGCATGAGCCACAAGGCTATTCATGAGCATGAAGAACTAGCAGAAGTAGCCCACTTCAGCGCCTTGGGTGTTGCGGTGTTGGCCATCGTCGTATTTTTTATCGAAAGAAAAAAACAAATCCAAATTAAAGCTTTCCCATTCATTGCCATGATTGGTTTGATGGGCGTGTTGATCACCATGTCCATTGCCGCGCATGAAGGCGGGAAATTGAGTCACCCAGAGTTGTATCAAACGCCACCAGCAGGATTGGAAGAGGGTAGTGAAGATTCGAATGAGTCAGAAGAGCATTGATGCAGCCCATCCCGCTTTTGAAGGGATTCAAGCTGTAAAAAAAGGAATTGCGCTCAATCTTTTTTTGGCTGTACTAAAATTAGTTGCAGGATTGTTGGGCCATAGCTATGCCCTTGTGGCTGATGCCATTGAAAGTGGCAGTGATGTTCTTTCGTCTATTTTGGTATGGATTGGTTTGCGCACCGCTGCTAAGCCGCCCGATGAAGATCATCCCTACGGACATGGCAAAGCTGAACCCATGGCAGCTGGTGTGGTGAGCATCATGCTCTTTGCTGCGGCTGCATTGATTTTGTACCAAAGCATACATTATGTACAAACGCCACACGAATCACCCGAATGGTGGACCTTGTTGGTGTTGGCCGCCATCGTGGGCGGAAAAGAATTGGCCTTTAGAATGGTGAACCGCACAGGCATGGACATCGATAGTCAAGCGGTGCAAGCAGAAGCACAGCACCATAGGGCAGATGCCTTTACTTCTTTGGCTGCTTTTGTCGGTATCGTCATTGCCCTTATCGGAGGCCCAGGTTTTGAAACCGCTGATGATTGGGCTGCGATGTTGGCCTCTGTGTTTATCGCTTGGAATGGAGGTAAAATTTTTTTTCAATCCTTGTCTGAACTCATGGACAGGGCATTGCCTCAAGAGCAATTCAATGCTGTTGTGGAATGTGCCAAAATGGTCCACGGGGTGCGCAAGGTCGAGTCTTGTTTTGTTCGCAAGACTGGATTTGAATGGTTTGTAGACATCACCATTCAAGTGGATGGAAATCTGACTGTAGAGGAAGGACATGCCTTAGCGCATGAGGTCAATGATGCCATCAAGAGCAATGTAACGCAGGTTTACGCCGTGCATACCCACGTTGAACCATTCCATCTTTGATTGTTGATAAACTATCCTTTGGTTTGAGGGTTTACTTTTATCCCATCTTATATTTGCTCCAATCTAGAATACAAACGACATGAATATTATAGTTAACAGTTCGATCTTGCACAAGTCTTTGCAATTGTTGGGTGGTGTGTTAAACAGCAACAACTCTTTGCCCATTTTGGATAACTTTCTTTTTGAAATTCGTCCACAAACATTGACCGTTAGTGCATCCGATTTGGAAACCGCTATTACCGTAACCTTGGATGGTATCGACACCAAAGGTGAAGGTGTATTGTGTGTGCCTGCCAAACTGTTGATGGATATTCTTAAGTCGATTCCAGAACATCCTTTGAATTTTACCATCGATTCTAAAACGTATGGCATCGAAATCTCTTCTGATTTCGGTAAGTACAAATTGACAGGTGTCAATGGCGATGATTTCCCTAAGGCACCAGCCATGGACAGCGACAAGTCGTTCAAAGTTCCTGGTGATGTGATGTCACGTGCCATCAGCAAGACTTTATTTGCGGCCGGTAACGATGACATGCGCCCTGTGATGAGCGGTGTTTATTTTGAAGTGCATGAGAACGAAACTCGTTTTGTAGCGACTGATGCGCATAAGTTGGTTCGTTATACCCGTACCGATGCAGGTGGAGACGCAGCCACTTTTATCGTTCCTAGAAAACCTTTGAATTTGATGAAGGGTATTTTGGGCAGTGTGAAATCTGATGTGAGCGTTGCGTATTCAGACAACAATGCGCAATTTACTTTTGATAATGTATCCTTGATGTGCCGTTTGATTGAGGGCAAATACCCCAATTATGAAGCGGTTATTCCCAAAGAGAATCCTTTTAAGTTGACCATCGATCGTGCTGACTTATTACAGTCCATCCGTCGTGTGAGCATCTTTGCCAATAAGACTACACACCAGGTTCGTTTGAAAATGGGAGGAAGCGAGTTGCATATCTCTGCAGAGGATTTGGATTACAGCAATGAGGCCAATGAACGTTTGACGTGCACCTACGTCGGTGATGACATGGAGATTGGTTTCAACAGCCGTTTCTTGGCCGAGATGTTGAGCAACTTGGATTGCGACAATGTTACCATGGAAATGAGCGCACCCAATCGTGCTGGTATCATGCGTCCTTTGGAGTTGGTGGATGAGAGCGAGGACATCTTGATGTTGGTGATGCCAGTGATGTTGAACAGCTAATGAAGGCCAGTAGACTTCGTTCTGCGTCGGAAGTTATTCCGAATACCCATTTAATACTCAATTCTGACAGTTCCGTTTATCACTTGGCGGTGATTGGAGACCAGATAGCCGATGACATTTGGATTGTCGGTGATCCTGAACGTGTGCCCAAGATTTCATGTTATTTTGATTGTATTCAAGTACAACTTCACCGCAGGGAGTATGTCTTGCATACAGGTCTACTGAAAGGAAAACCGCTTACGGTGGTTTCCTCGGGGATAGGCGTAGACAATATTGATATTCTGATCAATGAATTGGATGGCGCGGTAAATGTGGACCCTAATACCCGACAGATTAGAGAAAAATTGCGCACCCTGCGCTTTTTGCGTTTGGGAACCTCGGGCACCATACTTCCTGAAATTCCGATACATACCATTGTCGCTGCACGATTTTCCTTTGCGCATGATGGCGTTCCATTGAGCTACGAAGCAGAGATGGAGGCCAAAGAAAAGGAGCTGCTGACGGCGTTGAAAGAAAGGGTTTTGACATTTGATACCACTTACGTTGCGCAATCGAGCGAGGAGTTGTTGCAGCGATATCCCATTTTTGATATCCAAGGCATTACCTACACGGCCAATGGTTTTTATGGGCCTCAGGGCAGGTCGGTTCGTTTGCATTCCAAGAACGAGGATTGGACGCACATGCAGAGATTTGAATGGGATGGGATGCGGATAACCAATATTGAAATGGAATCATCGGGCATGTATGCACTGGCCAGTATGTTGGGTCACCAGGCGCTCACTTGTTGCGTGTTGTTGGCCAATCGAGCAACCCAAGAATTTACAGAAACACCAGAGCAGGCCGTAGAAAGCTTGATTCAAAAGGCCATTGCTGCCTTTTAAAAAATTGGTGTGAATAACAAATCATTTTCGTAAAAATCCCCCACCTTCTTCCCGTTAGTTTTGAATGACCAAAACGAGCATTATGCAGGGAGAAGTAAGTGCATTGATACAGCTGATAGAAGATCCAGACGAAGAGATATTTGCACAAGTGCGGACGGAGCTCACCAGATACGGTGAAGCATTGATTCCTCAGCTCGAGCATTATTGGGAATACAATGTCTATGGCCCGTTGTTCAATAAGCGCATTGAGTCGCTCATATTAGAGCTGAATCACAAAGCTGTTTACAAACGTTTGCGCGAATGGAAAGAAAGTCCTGAGCAAGATTTATTGGAAGCTTTATTGATTTTGAACCGCGTCAACCATCCTTCAGTGAAGGAACAGGAATTGAAAGCGCAGGTGTTGAAGATTAGGCAAGACATTTGGTTGGAGTTGAATGATTTTTTGACAGCGATTGAAGCTGTGAATGTTTTCAATACGATTCTTTTTAAAGTTTATGCATTGGAAGGTGTCACGCATGTCAGTCAAGGGCACAATACACTGGGAGAGTTGTTGAATACCCGCAGAGGAGAGCCACTCATTGTAGGCGCGTTGTACTCATGGTTGGCGGAGAGTTTGGAGATCAACATGCGCGCCATCAATGTTCCCGGTGATTGTTTATTGGCCTATCAAGAAGATGACTTGGAAGGGGATATTGAGACCTTGTTTTACGTGCATCCTCATGAGCAAGGAGCCATACTTTCTAGAGAGGACATCATTGATTTGTTGCATGAAAAGCAATATCCATTGGATGAGCGATTCTTTCACAATTGCACAAAAGAAGAATGGGTGGGACGAATGATCAATTTGTTGATCAACCAAGCCATTGCTTTAAAAGACAACAACAAAGTGAGTGAGTTGCGCGCATTGCAATCACTCATGAT
Organism: Crocinitomicaceae bacterium; assembly: GCA_040375215.1. GTDB lineage: Bacteria > Bacteroidota > Bacteroidia > Flavobacteriales_D > Sanyastnellaceae > CAMCTV01. The sequence goes on from JBEISW010000023.1 coordinate 10,178, forward strand.
GGAGTAACTAGCAGGAAAAAAACTGCGATCCGGCCCAAAGGATAAGCAGGGTGGAGATGGTTCCTTTGATCACAAAGAACCAAAACGAAGCCCATCCTAATTTTTTGAGCCAAGGGGGTAAATTATTTTTTTTCAATTTTTTTTTGCCTTGTAAATCCTTTACAATGCGGTAAAGTTAGTTTGTATCGTTAAACAAAACATTGTTGCGATATGAATAACTTATCAGAAGTAAAAAGGTACATAGACACCTTCTCTCGTCCAGATGGGTATAACCATTATGCTTGGGACGTCACCAAACGATTGGCCATGGAAGTTTGGGAAAGTTATTTGGAGAATAGGACGTTTAATCGATCCTTGAATTATCTGTGTCAAGAATTTTACCAGATGATTCAGGATCCGGGCAATGGAGAATTCATTGTTCCCAAGTCGCGCATCCGCGGCATCAATTGAGGTGCAGCGCATGGCGCTTTCAAAAGCTGCGTTAGAGAACACTCCCGGCTTTGGTCACTTGTTTTCGGTTTGAGTACCAGTGGTTGGGGGTGTTTCTTTTTTTGATTGAAAAAATATCAACATTGGAAAACTTTTTTGAATGTACGGGAAGGACAAAGCTAATTTTGTAGGAATGTCTTTCTTGAACGAACTCAACGACGCCCAAAGAGCTGCCGTTACCCATATCAAAGGTCCATTGATGGTGATTGCTGGAGCCGGCTCCGGTAAAACCCGTGTGTTGGCCTATCGCATTGCACATTTGATTCAGAATGGGGTAGATCCTTTTCAGATTTTGGCTTTGACCTTTACCAACAAAGCGGCGGCTGAAATGAAGCACCGTATCGCTGCATTGGTTGGTGAGGCAGATGCCCGAAATATTTGGATGGGCACTTTTCACTCCGTCTTTGCGCGCATCCTGCGCAATGAAGCGGAGCGCATTAACTATTCCCGCAATTTTACCATTTACGATACCAATGATGCCAAGAGCATGATCAAGGATGTGCTGAAGGAATTGGGCTTGGATGATAAGATTTATAAACCCAGCAATGTGCTTCACCGCATTTCTTCGTGCAAGAACAACTTGATTGGCCCAGAAGATTACCGCAACAACATCGATCTCATCAATGAAGATCACATGAGCGGTAAATTCAAGATGGTAGACATTTATGAGCGTTACAACAATAAGCTGTTTAATGCGAGTGCCATGGACTTTGATGATTTGTTATTTAAGACAAATATCCTTTTTCGCGACAATCCCGATTTATTGTTGAAGTACCAGCACAAGTTTCATTACATCTTGGTGGATGAGTATCAGGATACCAACTTCTCGCAATACCTTATTGTGAAGCAGTTGGGGAAAATGCATGAGAACGTCTGTGTCGTGGGTGATGACGCGCAGAGTATCTATTCTTTTCGCGGAGCGAATATTCAAAACATTTTGAATTTTAGAAGGGACTATCCTGACTACAAAATGTACAAGCTGGAGCAGAATTACCGCAGTACGCAAACCATAGTCAACGCCGCCAATGGTATCATTGCCAAGAACAAAGACCAAATCAAAAAGAATGTTTGGACATCCAATGACCAAGGTTCAATGATTGGTTTGTACAAAGCCGTTTCTGACAATGAGGAAGGAGCCTATGTTGCCAATCACATCTTTGCGACCAAAAAAGAGGAGGGGATTGATTACAACGGTTTCGTTATCCTTTACCGTACCAATGCGCAAAGCCGCTCATTCGAGGAATCATTGCGCAAGCTGAATATTCCCTACAAGTTATACGGTGGCACCAGTTTCTACCAACGCCAAGAGATCAAGGATTTGATTGGTTACTTCCGTTTGTTGGCCAATCACAAAGATGAGGAAGCTTTGAAGCGCACCATCAACTATCCTGCACGTGGAATTGGAAAGACAACCATCGAAAAAGTACAGGTTCTATCAGCCGAGCGAAACACCAGCATGTGGGAGGTTATTTTGACACCGCAGCAGATTGGAGTGAACAGCGGCACGGCATTGAAGTTGTCTGAGTTTACAACAATGATTCGCAGTTTTGCAGTTGGTTTGGAGACCGCTCCTGCTTACGAGGTAGCCTACAACATTGCCAGCAGCAGTGGATTGCTCAAAGAATTGTACAATGATAAAACCCCAGAGGGTGTGGCTCGCTATGAGAACATCCAAGAGTTGCTGAATGGTATCAAAGAATTTTCGGACAAAATAGATCCCGCCAATCCACACAAGGTGAATACCCTTTCTGAGTTTTTGATTGATGTGGCTTTGTTGACCGATGCGGACAACGAAGACTCTGCAGAGAAAGAGAAAGTCAGTTTGATGACCATCCACGCCGCCAAGGGTTTGGAGTTTCCTTATGTCTACATTGTTGGATTGGAAGAAAATTTATTCCCTTCCATGATGGCGTTGAATTCAAGAGAAGAGCTGGAAGAAGAGCGTCGCTTGTTCTATGTGGCATTGACGAGGGCTGAGAAAAAAGTCACCATCAGTTATGCTACTACGCGTTACCGTTGGGGACAATTGACCTACGGAGAACCTTCGCGTTTCATTGATGAAATTGATGACAATTTCATTGACAAGAAAGGTGTTTCCATGAACAAACCTTCAGAGTTCAGTCGACCCAAAATTGATTTTGGAAAAGAACGACAAGGCTTTAATGCAGGAAGGGTAGGAGAGCGTGAACCGCGCATGCTCAGTGATACACCGAACATTCCGGTGAACTTTACACCACCCGTTAAAAAGGACGCTATACCCACTGGGAACTTCAAGAAAGTGGATGCGGCACAATCCAAACCGGCAGGCCCCATTTTGCAGTTGGAATCAGGCATGACCGTCAGCCACGAGAAATTTGGGAAGGGCAAAGTGTTAAAGGTAGAAGGGGAAGGTGCAGACGCCAAGGCAACCATTTTTTTTCCATCTGAAGGACAAAAGCAATTACTGCTTAAATTCGCCAAGCTAACGATCATCGATTGATGGCTAATTAATCAAGAATACACATGAGAGCATCGAGTTCATTTCGTGAACCAGGAGAGGCGTTAAAGCCGCATATTTTGGAGATCAACAGTTTAAGAAAGGATTTAAAAATTCCGGAGTATGGTCGCAACATCCAAAAAATGGTAGAGTATGCCATGACATTGGAAGACCGCGAACAACGCAACCAATGCTGTAAGGCGATATTGTCCGTCATGGGGCAGTTATTCCCATACTTGCGCGACATGGAGGATTTTCAGCACAAGTTGTGGGTGCATTTGATGATCATGTCCGATTTCAAATTGGATGTAGATAGCCCATACCCCATGCCTGCAAGAGAAGAGTTGGTGGTGAAACCAGACCCCATTCCATATCCCCAAGGCGATGTAAAGTTTGGACATTATGGTCGCTATGCAGAAAAGATGATTGCCAAGTGCAGTGCATTGGAGGAAGGAGAAGAGAAAAAACAATTCTCTCAAGCCATCGCCAATTTGATGAAGCAAAATGCATTGAATTGGAACCGCAATACGGTGACAGACGATGTTGTATTAAAAGACCTCCAGTATTTGAGCAAGGGTAAGATTGACGTTGGACACATCCAAGATCTAACCGCTGTGAAGACCATCCAAGGCAATAAATTGAATGATTTCTTGGAGGATGGTTTTAGAAAAGTGAACAAGAAAAACAAAAAAAGAAAATTTAAGAAACCCCTCAATCATCGGTGATTTATATTTGACCCTAAACAATGACCAAGTTCTTTGTCTTCCTCATTCGATTGTACCAACAATATTTATCACCACTGTTGGGACCGAATTGCCGATATCAGCCAACATGCAGTCACTACACAATTGAGGCATTGCAAGAGTGGGGATGGGTCAAAGG
>JBEISW010000296.1:0-2854 GCA_040375215.1 Crocinitomicaceae bacterium
GTTCGAGGACTTACCCAACGGATCAAATTCAAATAGCTACCGGCCTTATCATTGGTTCCGCTTCCGCGCGCTCCGCCAAAAGGTTGTTGACCAACAACAGCTCCAGTTGGTTTGTCGTTGATATAGAAATTTCCTGCAGCGTTTTCTAGAGCCATGCATGCTTCATGGATGGCATAACGATCTCTTGAAAAAATAGCTCCTGTCAAGGCATAATCCCCAGTTTCATCTACCAACTTCAACATTTCATTCCACTCCGCATCTGGGTATACATAAATGGTGATGACAGGACCAAAAATCTCTTCGCAAAGCGTTCTGAATTTTGGATTGGTTGTCAATACTACTGTTGGCTGAATGAAATATCCCGTGCTATCATCACAATGTCCACCAACCAGAATCTCTGCATCCGTTTGTGTCTTAACATAATCGATATAAGCTTTGATTTTATCATAAGCTCTTTTATCAATCACAGCATTGATGAAATTGTTGGTATCGGCAGGGCTACCCATTTTAAAATCATTGACATCTGCAACAACTTTATTCTTCACCATTGGCCAAATGGAGGCAGGTATGTATGCGCGAGATGCAGCACTGCATTTTTGACCTTGAAACTCAAAAGCACCGCGAGAAATAGCAGTAGCTACTTCATCTGCATTAGCTGAAGGGTGAGCAACAATGAAATCTTTACCACCAGTTTCACCAACAATTCTTGGATAAGTTCTGTATGAATCCAAATTGCTTCCAATCTCTTTCCACAAATGCTTGAATACGGAAGTAGAACCTGTAAAATGCAAGCCTGCAAATTCTTTGTGTTTAAATACAACCTCGCCAGCTGTTGGTCCATCTGCAGCAACCATATTGATTACCCCGTCTGGAAGGCCAGCTTCATGAAACAATTCCATGATGATCTGAGCGCTGTACAATTGACTATCAGCGGGTTTCCAAACGACCACATTGCCCATCATAGCTGCTGCTGCAGGCAAATTAGCAGCGATGCTCGTAAAGTTAAATGGTGTAATGGCAAATACAAATCCCTCCAATGGTCGGTACTCCAACCTGTTCCACATGCCGGGCAATGAACCAGGTTGGTCCATATAAATCTGTTGCATATAGGTAACATTGAATCGGAAAAAATCGATCAACTCACACGCCGCATCAATCTCCGCTTGCATTACATTCTTGCTTTGAGCCAACATGGTGGCAGCATTCATACGGTCTCTGTATGGCCCCGCCAATAAATCAGCTGCTTTTAAAAATATGGAAGCTCTATGTTCCCAAGGCAATTGTGACCATTGCTTCTTGGCTTTCAATGCAGCATCAATGGCTGCGCTAACATGACTGGCATCTCCAATGCAGGCTGTGCCAATCTGTTTTTGATGTTCGTGGGGTGGACAAATGATGTGGGTCTTTTCTGTCTTGATGGCATGACCGCCAATGTACAATGGCACTTCCAATTGGGAGTTGTACATTTGGTTATAGGTATCCATTAACCGCTGTCTTTCAGCACTGCCCGGCGCGTAGGCCTTTACGGGTTCATTAATGGGTGTTGGAATTTTGTAATTACCTTTTGGCATAATCTCAATTTTGAGCCGCAAAGGTAGGGAATCTTCACCGGCATTCACCCAATTGTGCTGCCTTCTTCAATAGCTTCCAATAGGTATTGCGGTAGAAAGGATATTGAAAAGTGTCATTGTGCCAAACGACGCAATAAACCCCACCGTAACGTTCTACGTCATTCAATCGTTTTTCCATTTCAACCATCACTTTTTCTGGTGATGCAATATTCATATACCTCTGTGTGATGATGGCCTGATCCATCGCGCAAAAGGGAATTTCAAGTACACTCGAAATTTTTTTATTCTTGATATCGAATAAGTAATACGGCAATGAACAACTGGTGCGCCATCCTGTCCTATCTGTAAATCCAATGCTACTGTCCTCATCAACTCCAGCCAACATCAGTTGTTCTGCAAAATTGAAAGGATGAAAACGCTGAAAATGCTGGCGATTCTTGCGACTGTTTGTACCAATATTTATCTGATCGATAAAAGCCTTCCAATTGGCGGAGATACCTTGCATACTTTGAGAAGATGCATAATTGCTCAGACATCCAATCTTTCCGTCAACAGAATGAACCAACCCAACAATATTTCCAATTTTCCGATCAGCTAAATGATATTGAGGATCATAGTCAGGATGTTGTGTTATTGGACAAAAATAAAAGATGGGCCGACTTTTGAAATTCACATTCTCTTGAATCATCCATTGAAAATGATTGAAAGGATCAATGCTATCCTTCGCAATAGGAAACAAAGCCAGTCGCATCAGTTCTTTCGAAACTCTTTTGAGTGAATTTCCAAATCGATAACTTCCCAAAGCCCTTTTCAAATGAACCTTCCAACGTTCACCTTGGTATTTAAAAGGGCGATCAACGTTGTGACTGATACGGAAGGATTTTTTTGGTAAATGCCACTGAAATTCTGGAATGTTGGATTGTATCAATGTTAGTATCCGCTCTGCACATTCATTAACCAAACACCGCTCATGCCAACGCTTTTCTACCACCAAGGAATGAACAGAACTAACACGTTGGTGCATGTCTTTTTCCTCTTGCATGCATTCAGCATATTGTGATAGCAAATAAAAGATCGTCGCCCAATCGTCCACTTTTGCTGCCGTTTTGGGGTGGGCTATTCCATTCCGCAAGGGAATAGGAACAAAATTGGGATCAAGCCAATGGTTTTCTAAATCGATTAACAATGTATCATCAAAGGTGATAAAGTGTCCTTCATTTTCAAAAAAAGTAATGCCTTTGCATTGTTCATCAACAGACCAATCAAAAGGGCAGGACAAATAA
>JBEISW010000359.1:0-1864 GCA_040375215.1 Crocinitomicaceae bacterium
CTTCCTTCATCTCCTCATCCCTTCATCTCCTTGGGCGAATATCAATTCGCCCCTACAATCACTCAAATACTAATAAAATGAGAACTGATACTCTTATTCTCAATTAAATTATGCAATACATCCCCAAACAATTGGGCTGTACTCACTACTCTTATCTTTTCTGCGGGTTGGTCTTCTTTCAATGGAATACTGTCGGATACAATCACTTCCAATAATTTGGAGTTTTGAATTCTCTCATAAGCTTGTCCACTCAACACAGCATGCGTACACATGGCTCTAACACTCAAAGCACCATTCTCCAACATCATTTCTGCAGCTTTGCACAAGGTGCCTGCCGTATCAATCATGTCATCAATCAACACTACATTTTTTCCTTTCACATCGCCAATGACGGTCATGCTTTCTATTTGGTTGGCTACTTTTCTTTGTTTGTAACAAATAGCCAAATCAACGCCCAACAATTTGGCGTAAGCATTGGCACGTTTGGTACCTCCTGTGTCAGGAGCAGCGATAACCAAATCTGCAATATTCATCTCTTGTAACAGAGGTGCGAAAAGTGTACTGCAATACAAATGATCTACGGGAACTTCAAAGAAACCTTGGATTTGCTCAGCATGAAGATCCATGGTGATAACTCTGTTCACACCAGCGGCTGTCAATAGATTGGCCACCAACTTGGCTCCAATTGGAACGCGGGGTTTGTCCTTTCTGTCTTGGCGGGCAAAACCAAAGTAGGGCATAACGGCGATGATTCTTTTGGCTGATGCGCGTTTGGCTGCATCAATCAAAAGCAACAATTCCATTAAGTGGTCTGATGGAGGAAAGGTGGATTGGACAATGACAACATCTTTTCCCCTGACTGTTTCTTCAATAGAAGGAGAAAATTCTCCGTCACTGAAACGTTGGATAATGACTTTACCCAATTTGTCCCCAAAAGCTTTGGCAATGCCCTCTCCCAATGTTTGAGACCCGGAACCTGCTATGATTTTAACCATGTCATTCATTATTATACTGCTTATGGGGCGGCTAAGATAATTCAAAACCTTTTATGGTTTGTTCAAAACTTGGGTTTTTCGGTAAAACATAACACAGAACACCACCCAAAGTGCAATGCTAAACATCCAGAACAAAGGCTGAGTAGACCAATGATGAGCAGGCGTGCTCAGTGCTTGAAAATAATGGAAGAGCGCAATGCTCATCAAGTTGTTGCCCACATGGGCTAAAATGGGATACCATAAGTTACCGGTGAATTGATATAGGTAACCCAGTCCGGCCCCAAGAATCCATCGTGGAATGAATCCTTCCCATTCAAAATGAATGATAGAGAACAATAATCCCACTAACCAAATGGCGACATGTAAGTTTATTTTCTTTCTCAGGGTATGGAGGAGGATACCTCTAAAAAAAATCTCTTCTAAAATACCGGGAAAAACGGACATGATTAGCACGCTCTGTATCACACCACTGATTGTTTTTTGAGACAATATTTTTTCTTGAATGATCAACGCTGTGTTGTTTTTTGATACCAATTGGTTTTTCAATGCTGGCAAGGTATCAAGGATGTTTTGGTTGATCCAGCTCAGGAATTCAATCAATCCAAATGATGTTAAGGTTAGGGAAATGGTGAGGAAAAAAATGGGAATGTGAAATGATTGCAAAGATTGCAGTTGTTCTGACTTAAATTTTTTGGAACGGAATAGGAGCCACAGCCAAGGTGCCAAAAAGAAAAAAGATTGTTGAATAACATTGGCCCAGCCCAATAGGAGTGACTGATTTTCAGTTAAATAACCAATAGAATTGCTTGAAAAAGGAACATCAAATGCTGCAAGCCATCCAGCGCTCAGGGTAGTCCCAAGCCCAAAAC
>JBEISW010000113.1:0-6900 GCA_040375215.1 Crocinitomicaceae bacterium
CATTGACCCAGGTACTTTCTTTGATCAATTTTCCTGATTCATTGTAATCTGAGCAAACCCCATTCTCTTTTCCTTTTGTGTAATACTGAACAGATTTAATGTTTCCATTTTCAAAATAGTACACCCACTTTCCATCTTCCAACATGTTCTTGTAATTACCCTCCCATTGCATTTTACCATTGGGAAAGTATACTTCTTCGCGCATCATCTTATCCGTTTTGCTATCAAAGAAGATAATCACATAAGGCTTACCATTGGGGTGTTTGCGCATAATCTCTCTTTTCCAAGTAGGATCAATTTGAAAAGACAATAAAGCAAATAAACAAAGGATCGAGAGGAAGGATGTAATTTTTTTGATCTTCATTTCAAAGGTATGTTCCTCAAAAATAACAAGGACCGAGCCAATCGACTCAGTCCTTGCATTTGGTTTTAAAATTTCACTGTATCAGTTGTCTGGGTAGGTGATCCTTCCCCTGGTGTCTGTGGCTTGGTGGTGTCTTGGACAGCCTTAGGTTTCTGCACAGGACGTTGTCTTCTGTCTTCCACTTCAAATCCCAGCTCCTTCAACAAATTCTCATTGTTCTTCTTCCACTCTTTGGCCTTTGCATTGTTTGGATCTACTTGCAAAATCTTCTCTATCATGCGGTCATTCACCTGCATGCGCATTTGCATATCGCGCTCCAAAACATCTTGCTTTTCTTTCTCTAACGACATGAAATAATCGATCTCTTGCTGATTCAATTGAACCAACTTCTCAGACAACTCCAAGCCTTTCTCCTTCTTGCCTGCATCGAAATACAACTCAGTCAATCTCCAAAGAATTTGTGGCTGCTCAAATGGAGCCAATTTGTCTGGAATAACGGTCATACACTTGTCCAATACTTCAGCTGCTTTGTCCTTCTTGCCTTCCTCTATCAACTGCTCTGCTAGGTGAGAGAATTGCAAACGAAGGTTAGCGGTCATTCTGCGGTTGTTCTCGTCCAAATAAATATCAGCCTTGTCCATGTTACCCCATTGGAACTTGGTCATCATGTTATTGTACATGATATCACTGTTCACACCGCCATCTACATATGGATTGGATGAACGCTTGTGCAATATGGGAGTAAAGCGATAGGCCAATCCTTCCAATTGGAAGTATTGCTCCAATCCCATGTAAGTATCGCTACCGGTAGTTACGGCAAAATAAACCGGACGATCCCAATCCATGTTGTTCAATAGGTCCAAAATCATCATTTGTGATTTGGTCAAATATCGTCTTGGTCGGCCACGCTCATCTGAGATTTGGAAGGCGATGGTTTTTACCAAGCTATCCCCTTCGTTCATCATGCCTCTGAATTTCTCCGCCTTGGTAGAATCTACATTGATATAGAATCTGTGGTTGGGGAAATAGTTGACAAAACGAGAACCAAAATCCAACATATCCTTTTTGTCATCGCTTTGAACAAACTGCATGGCTTGTTTCAAATTCATATAACCTGGCTTTTCTTCATCAGTTTGGATGTAAACAACATCACGTGTTCCCTGACGGTACTTCTGCTCACTCATGCTAAAAGGAACCGGAGCACTTTCATAAGCCCTGCGCTTTTGTTGGTCAATGTACCAGTCTGTATTCAATAATGACATGTTCACCACACGAACATCGGTTCTGATTCCCTCAACTTCTTGTGCATACCACAATGGGAAGGTATCGTTGTCACCATTGGTGAATACGATGGCATTGGGAGCCAAGCTTTGCAGGTAATTAATAGCCATTGCCAAACCAGTCTCACGACCAGCACGGTTGTGGTCATCCCATCCTTCTTTGGCCATCAAATAAGGCACTGGCAAAGTCAAAGCGATGATTACCATGGATTTCATCATGGCAGACATACCAACTTTCTGCAACAACCAAGCAATTCCCATCCAAACTCCTCCAATCACCAACATCGCAATCAAAGAATAAGACAAACCATGACCAGAACCGCTAACGATTTCCAATACATAAAACAATGCTGCAGTTCCGCCAGCATAAGTGAAAATTTTGGTCAATGACTGTTGTGTCAATTGCGTTGCAAAATAATACAATGCATAAACGCCCAATCCAATCCAAATAGCAAAAGCATAGAATGAACCTGCATAGGCGTAATCACGCTCACGGGGTTGCAATGGGGTTTGGTTCAAATAAATTAAAATCGCAAATCCGGTTAAAGCAAACAGAAGTCCAACAACAATGAAGTCTTTGTAGTTCTTGATCAATTGATAAATCAATCCAAACAATCCCAAGATAAAAGGCAAGAAGTAATAGTAGTTTCTGGCCTTGTTGTTCTTTTCCATTTCTGGCAATTTTTCTTGGTTGCCCAAGCGTGCTTCATCCACCATGGAAATACCAGACATCCAGTTTCCATCTAGGAAGTCACCATTACCTTGACTGTCATCCTGACGACCAGCGAAGTTCCACATGAAGTAGCGCCAGTACATGAAGTTGATTTGATAATCCATCATGAAACGATAATCCTCACCTGCAGTAGGTTTCATGTCATCGTACAAACGGTCCAAAGAACGCATCATCATGTTCAACTCTTGTTTGGACTTGGCCTGATTCAATTGAGCTTCCATCTGAGCAATTTGCTGCTCCTTTCTTCTAACCTTTTCTTCTCCAGCTTCTGTATTCCAATCATGGAAATTGGACCATTTCTTATACTCCTGAACGTGGCTAGCTTGACTGCTGTGCATGCGGGGCAAGAAACCAGAAAACTCCTTGCGGTAATTGACCTTAGAATTTTTCTTTTCACCAGTCTCAATGTATTCCTGAACGATGGACAATTTTTGGTCCTTTTGCGCAGCGATGTATTCTTCCGCTTGGTACTTCTCACGACAAGATTGAACCAACTTTCCTTTGGCATCGCGTACACTGAAAGAAGGTATCCACACCTCTCCCCCATCGCTGTAAGGTTTGATAACATCTTCAGGGGTATTGAAATATTGACCAAACAACAACGGGCGATCGCCATATTGTTCACGATTCAAATAACTCAACAAAGCAAACATATTCTCTGGATTGTTTTCATCCATGGGCGTATTGGCCTGAGAACGAACCAAGATCACAGCAAAGGTTGTATATCCAATGATGGCTACAGTAATTCCCAAAACCAGTGTATGCATGGCCAACATGTTTTTCTTTTTGAAATAACGAAGACCAAGAACAATCAAGGTTGTCATCAATAACAAATAGAAAATCACGCCTGAATTGAAACCCATGCCAAAACCATTGACAAACAACTTTTCTGTTGCCGCTGCAGCTTTCACAAAATAGATGATAATACCTGTTTGCATCAGGGTCAAAAGACCCAATGACACCAACAAGGTATAGATCATGCCTTTGATGTTGATGTCGTATTTTTTGAAATAGTAAACAAAACAGATGGCAGGAATAGCCAAGAGGTTCAATAAGTGGACACCAATGGACAATCCCATCAAGTAAGCAATCAAAATAACCCAACGCAATTCGTTGTTGTCTTTGGTTACCATGCTTTCCCATTTCAGGATAGCCCAAAAAACAACAGCGGTGAACAAAGAAGACATTGCGTAAACCTCGCCCTCAACGGCAGAAAACCAAAAAGTATCGCTGAAAGTATAAACCAAACCACCAATCATACCAGAGCCCAAAACAGCCCACATTTTACCTTGATCAGATTCAGCGTCATTGCCAGCCAATTTCTTGGCCAAGTGGGTAATGGACCAGAAGAGGAACATAATGGTCGCACCAGACGAAACCGCTGAAAGGAAGTTGACCATAAAAGGAACTTGGGCTGGATCAACGAAAGCCGAGAAAAGACGGGCAATCATCATGAACAAAGGAGCTCCTGGAGGATGCCCAACCTCAAGCTTATAAGCTGAGGCAATGAACTCACCACAATCCCAAAAAGGCATCGTCGGTTCTAAGGTTAAAGTGTAAACAACGGTGGCCACCACAAACATGGCCCAACCCAAAATCACATTCAGTTTATTGTAATTCATAGCATAATTAAGTACGTGAGCGAAGATAAGGGAAAAGTGTTTTTGGGAAAGAAGAAAAAGGAGTGGACAGGGTCAGAATCTCTTTTTTCATTTTAGCATAAACGGGCATAAATGCATTATGCGTCCTTATATGAAGGTTGTCATTATATCATCCTCTGCAGAAATTAACAAAAAAAAAAAGCATTACATGTTACCTAATTAGCTAACTTCGAAATGACTAAAAATAGCACAACAAATGAAAATTTCTATCGAAACGTATTATACTACGAAGAACATTACCTAGACTTCTTCAATGATTTAAAACCTGAAGTTCAAAAGAAATTCAACTGGACACTTCTTCTCATTTCGACTGTGGAAAGAGTACCTGAAAAATACTTGAAACACATAACAGGAAGTAAAGGCTTATATGAAGTGAGGGTTGAAAGCGCTTCAGATATTTTTAGGGTTTTCTGTTTTTTTGATGAAGATAAATTGGTGATTTTATTGAATGGTTTTCAAAAGAAAACATGGAAAACACCTAAGAACCAAATAAAAAGAGCGGAACAGTTAAAAGAACAATATTATTATGAAAAACAACATAAAAAAGATTACTAGCTTATCAGAACATCTGGACCAGCAGTATGGAAAACGTGGCACCAAGAGAAGAGAGGGCTTTGAGCAAGAGTTTGAAGCCTTTCGATTGGGTGTTATGATTCAAGAATTGCGAAAGGAAAAAGGGCTCACTCAAGAAGCATTGGCCAACAAATGTGGGACAACAAAAACATATATATCGCGCATAGAAAACAATGCCAGTGATATCCGCTTGTCAACACTAGTTCGTATCATCCAAGAAGGTCTAGGAGGAAGTCTTCAAATGAGGGTTAGATCTGGATTTTGATGGAGAGTAGAATACGCCTATCGTTCTACAATCACTCTCAACGTTTCAAATCCCACAACCACTGTGTAAATCCCATTGGACAAATGGCTGATGTCAATGGTGTTGTTGGCAAGCAGTGATAATCTTGATTCATAGACCCTTTGTCCCATATTGTTGAAAATAATAACGATCTCATCAGCTTTGGTTTTTAGGCTGTTTATTACAACATAATCAATTGCTGGATTTGGATAAATGTTCATCCCTTCTTCTTTGTTTTCCGCTACCCCATTGCCAAAGCAATTAACGGTTTGCAAAAACTCAAAATTGACCAAAGCCTCATTTTCAACCACATTTAAAAATCCATTTTGAACAAGTCCATTGGCTGACAAAGCATAATCCAAATAAGTCAATCCGGTTATGGTATCGTTCAGACTTAAATTCATTTGATAGCATGTTAACGGTGAGGCCAAACACAAAGAATCCTGCCATTCTGGAAATTCATCTGTAACGATGTGCATTCCGGAGCCTAATTCATTGCCAAGACCATCTATCACAGACCACATCAAAGTATCTGGATTGAAAACAGGCGGCACAGTGAGATAAGTAGCCGTTGTACTCCAAGACAACCATGAACCTGAACAGGTATCGTTAGGTAAATTTTGACAATCGCTATTGAAACCCAATTGCAACAAACGCCCATTGCAAACACCTGTAGTGTACTGCTCATTGCTGATAATAACCAATGGCTCAATAACGTCAACAATAAAGTTAGAGTCCGCAACCGCTCCTGCTGAGCAAATGTCTAAAAAATAGCAACCATCCATCCAACAGTCATAGAAGTCAAACACTGGTTGATTAGCGGTGAAATTCACCTGCCCTTCATTGACCACTGCACCTTCTTCATTGGTTATCGTATAAAACAACATTTCAGTACCTCCCAAATCTGGAACACTGGTAAAGCCCATAAATACAGGTTGACAAACTTCGCAAGCTACGGTGACGGTATCATAAAATGTGATGGGACAATCCGAGCAACCTCCCATAGTGCATCCCTCCCATCCCGTGGGATGGTATACAGCCAGTATGGTATGAAAACCATTTGGCAGAAAATAGGTCATCTCTGCAGTTGGCGTGCTGAACGAAAAACCATCCACCTGCCAATCCACAGAACCAGGTGCGGGAGTATCGAAATGAATGTAATATTCTTGGCAGGTCAATGTATCCAAAACCATTTGGGTTGGACATAGTTGTGTTGTATTACAATCGACATTCACGGGTAAAACCAACGAATACTCAGGACCACAGCCGGCCGCATCCACCATGGCTATTACGTTGAACAAACCATCTTGAGTATAAGAGTGCTGCTGGTAAGCCCCAATAGGATCATTGGAAGTATCACCAAAATCCCAACTGACATTTCCTACGTAGGTTGGAACATAAAAATCATAAGAATCACAATCAATCATTTGTGATTGGATTTGATTGGGACAGCTTATGGTGGAGCAAAATATAGCGTTGATAACAGACCCATTAACATCGTAGCTCATGAACTGCAGAGGCATGCCAAAAGCAAAAACTTGAAAATCAAAAGCATCCATTTGCGTTGCTCCCGCCATGTCAATGGTGATAGTTAAGTTGCAACCTGCAGTCATACACAAGGTATCCCAATTTTCGGTTTGGACATTGTCAAATTGAACCGAACCACTTCCAATGCTCAAATTGGCCGCGGTGACATTGTAAAAGAGACCAGAAGGTCCGCCAGCAGATGCATTGGATTGAAAATGCAAAACATAATCGATGCAGTCTTGGGCGGAAACTGCAGATATGAAAAATATGGTTAGACTTAAAATTAAAGATCGTTTCATTTCACTAAAGTAATTCTATTTCATCAAAATAATTCTCTTGGATCCATCTCCAACAAAGCTTGCCAACTTAAGCCGGATTCACTCAATTGATAGATGCGGTGAGGTTTAAAATGTTGACAAAATTTCTGAAGTCCAGAAATTTTATCTCCAGTTAACTTGACTTCTAATGCAACATATTGG
>JBEISW010000069.1:0-9414 GCA_040375215.1 Crocinitomicaceae bacterium
CTCACCTCTGTCAAGCCTACTGACCTCAAAACTTTCTGAACACGATCCAAAACCACTCCATCGGATTCTTCAGGGAAATCCAATTTTGCACTATAGAACAAATTCTCAAGAACCGTCAATTCCTCAAAAAGTATATCATCTTGAGCTACGTAACCCATTTGATCTCGGGTACGCTCAATATCATGATGCACATGAAAGCCATTCAAAGTAACACTTCCTTGAGTTGGTTTTAGATTTCCATTCAGTACATTCAACAAAGTGCTTTTCCCTGACCCACTGCCACCCATAATCCCTACCAAATGACCTCCACCAATTTCAAACCGCAATGGATGCAGTGCTATCCGCCCATTTGGAAATCGATAAGACAAATCATTGACCTGAAAGACAACTTCACTTTCAACACTATTCTTCAAGAAACGCTGCAAAATGTCGGAATAATAGATGGGGTGAATCTTGGAACTTCTTATCGCGCTTCCAGTAACGAAGGCATAAGAGCGATTTCTTTCTAATCGCTGTGCGTTCAGCAGAACCTCATCATCGCCCAAGTACTTAACCAAGAAAAATCCTTCTGCCTCAATCCAATAAAAAAACAAATCTCCCTTCAAATCATGCACATCATGATGATTCAAAACACAAAGGTGTTCGTCGTTCCACTCTAAAGCATCTTGTTGTCCTGTCAACCTAGAAATAGAAAGAAATGCTGAATGAACGCGTGGCTCAATATAAAATGATTCTGATACGGTCTGCACAAATTCCCATTCCTGCACATCGGCTTCGTCATATAGACTAACAAACTCCACCAAGCGCAGCAGCACCATTAATTTATCCCGGTAGCTCAACTCTTCATTCATTTCACCACAAATTCTCAAAACCTTAACACTTGCCAGTGACTTCTTCTTGTCTGAAAGCTTGGATTGATTGTAAAACTTATCGACAAAATTGTTATATACACCAATATAATAACGGGTTAATTCGGCATTGAGCTGCCCCTTTAAAAATAAGCGCACGTTGCTTTCACCTATATCTCCAGATTTACCACCAATGATGGCAAACAACTGCATCAATGCTTTTAAAATCCCCTCACTCATTGCTCTAATTCATTATTGGTTCTTTTCTGATTTTCACCACTCAACAAGTCAGGCCTTCGAATGGTAGTCTTCTCAAAAGCCTGTTCCATTCTCCATTGTTCAATGGCCTTAAAATTACCACTGGTCAAAACTGTTGGCACAACATGGCCTCTGAATTCAGCAGGCCTTGTATAAACAGGAGGGGCTAATAAATTATCTTGAAACGAATCCGTGAGCGCGCTAGTCTCATCATTCATCACGCCTGGAATAAGACGGACTACAGCGTCCACCAGCACTGCAGCGGCCAACTCTCCGCCACTTAACACATAATCACCAATTGAAATCTCTTTGGTAATCCAGTGATCTCTTACACGTTGGTCAATCCCCTTGTAATGCCCACAAATAAGCAATACATTCTTCTGCAAGGACATTTGATTGCATACAGATTGATTCAAACGTTCCCCATCTGGAGTAAGATAGATGATATCATCATAGGTTCTACTCTTTGACAAATGTTCAATCGCATCTACTATGGGCTGCGCCAGCATCACCATTCCCGCCCCTCCACCAAATTGATAATCATCTACACTTTTGTGTTTGTCTTGAGAAAAATCCCTGATGTTGTGAATCTCTATCTTACACAAAGCATTGTTTTGTGCACGCTGAAGAATGCTGTCGGCAAATGGGCCATCCAATAAACGAGGAAGAATGGTAAGAATATCAATGTGCATGCGTCAAAAATAAAAATGAAATGGATACGAAACGGAATTAACTTTGTGTGGAGATTACAGACTTCATCGCTTCAAGCAATTGGGGAGGAAAGTCCGGGCTGCGCAGAGTGCCACACCGGGTGAAAAGCCCGGGACTTTGCATCAACGTGCAATGGACAGATAGTGCCGCAGAAAATAAACCGCCTCGGTAATTTATTATTGGGGTAAGGGTGAAAAGGGGGTGTAAGAGACCACCGCTGTCAATGGCAACAATGACAGGCTAGGTAAACCTTGTGGGCAGTAAGACCATGTAGACCAAGGATGTTTGCGCAAGCAAACTGAAGGGCGGCTCGTCCGGTCTTGGAGGGTAGGTCGCATAGATAAATGATGAAGCTGCCAAAAGCAGAACAGAACCCGGCTTATGACGTAATCTCAACATCGAGGCGCTTTTGGCGCCTCGACCTTTTTTTACATGGGTTTTGTGTAAATTTACCGCATGTCTTCAGCCAAGTACATCAAATCCCTTGACGGCGTAAGAGCCATTGCTGCTCTTTTGGTACTGGTCTTTCATTTCAGTCAATATGCCATCTTCCAAAGTTATTGGGGAAAAATGTTGCAGAAAATTGGTTTCTTAGGACAAACTGGGGTTTCCTTGTTTTTTGTACTTTCTGGATTCCTCATTACTAGAATTCTGTTTGATCAAATTCAGTCATCCCACTACTGGAAAAATTTTATTATAAGAAGGTCCTTGCGAATTTTCCCTTTGTACTACTTGTATCTTATATGTGAATATTTCATTGCGCCTTATCTCACCAACACCCAAAGTCCTGATCTCAGTCTGCAATGGTATTATTGGTTCTATCTTCAAGACTTTGCCACCACTTTTAGATGGCCTTCTGCGGGCCCCAAGCATTTTTGGTCTTTGGCAGTAGAAGAACACTTCTATCTCGCGTGGCCATTTATTGTACTATACTACAAAGTAAAGAAACTTATTCAACCTATTATCGCCATTCTCATCATCAGCGCTTTGGTTCGCTTTTTTCTAGCATACTTCCAATACCAAACTTATTTCTTCACTTTTGCTCGTATGGATGAAATTGCGTTGGGCGCCCTTTTGGCATGGATGGAGAAAAATCAAAAGTTGAATTTCTTCCAACAAAAATCATTTTACGCAGCAATCTTGCTTTCAGGAGCGCTTTCTGTTATTCTTTGGGGACTTTTCTCTTCTGATGGTTTACTTGTAATACAGGTGTTCAAATACAATTTGATCTCCATTCTATATTTTCTAATGATTGGAAAAATCATAACGCTTAACCACCACCATTGGTTGTCAAGACTACTATGCTCTTCATTCTTCAGTTACACTGGTAAAATAAGCTATGGCCTTTACGTATACCAAGCAACAGCCGTTATTTGGGGATTAACACATGGGTACGCAAACAAACCATTGCTATTCCTAGCCTCCTTGATATTCTTCTGTTATATAATTGCAACAATAAGTTTCTACCTGTTTGAACAACCCATTTTAAAGTTGAAAAACAGATTTACTTACTCTTCACATCCGCAGTAATTGTAAGCACAGTGCTGATAGGTTCTGTGTTGGCTACAATCGTCACTTTTTTTGAATTTTTTCCAACTTTATTGGCACTGTTAAATTTCACAACAATTTGACCTGATGCTCCTGGCGCAATGGCCTCTTTTGGCCACTGAGGAACTGTGCACCCGCATGAGCCTTTGGCATGCTCGATGTGCAACGGTGCATTGCCTGTATTTTTAAATTGAAATGAATACTCTTTGATCTCGCCCTCTGTTATTACGCCAAAATCATGTGCGGCCTGCATAAAACTCATAGCTGTTTTTTCTCTTTCCTGAGAAGCTTTACCAATTGTACCCGCTTCTGAATTGATGTGCATATCGCTCGCCTTTGGACCCATCAACTGAGCTCCAACATAGGCTCCTGCACCCAAAACAAAAATCAATAATCCTACTTTTATTCCTTTACTCATTTCACTATTTCTTTGGTTGAACTTTTCTTTTCTCTTGACCTTTTACATCTAAATTTATTTGATCATATGTACCATCCGTTAAAATATTCACTGCTTTTTTTGCAGCTGGATTCAAATCATTGATTAAATAATAGAATGCTTCGTTATCATAAAGATTTCTTGCCAAAAGAGCCTTGGTTCGAACCAAGATCGCGTGTTTTGAATTATCATACCCCTTAACATCTAGAGGAACCTCTTTGGCTTCGGCCATCTGAATGATCTTCTCTTGTTCTGATTGAGGAATAACAAATGACCTTGCGAAATCCTCCATTGTCGGATAGGACTTCAACAATTCTTCTCTGTGCGCATTGGCATAGGACATGGACCAATCATTCTGTACACCCACTCTTATCAAATCACTAAAATACCGGCTGTTTTCCGATGTATCCAATGGAACAAAAATATCCGGCATAATTCCACCACCACCGTATACTGTTCGTTTTGTAATGCGTGTCTCGTATTTCAATGAATCCGGAAACTTGATGCTATCCGCTGAGAAAAACTCACCACTTTTTAGTCTCTTGGAGTAATCTGCATAATAATCATCTTTGCCATCCTCATATGGCTTCTGAATACAGCGTCCAGATGGCGTGTAATATTTTTGAACTGTCAATCTTACCATGGAACCATCAGGCAAATTCACAGGACGTTGCACCAAACCTTTTCCAAAAGACCTACGGCCAACAATAACCCCCCTATCCCAATCTTGAATTGCTCCACTTACTATCTCCGATGCACTTGCTGAACTTTCGTCAATGAGCACCACCAATCTCCCCTTTTCAAAACTTCCTGGCAACCCTGATCTTGTGCTAAATGGCTCGCGCTTGAATGCACGACCTTCTGTATAAACCAATAGCTTTCCTTTCTCATTTTTAGGAGCATCCTTGGGTAATTCATCGCTTAAAAATTCATCACCCATCTCTATGGCTGAGCGCAACAATCCCCCACCATTGTCTTGTAAATCTAAAATAAGATCTCTCATTCCTTGAGATTTCAGTTCTGAAATACCTTTTCGTAGTTCTTCAGTTGTGGTTGCAGCAAAACGACTGACTTTGATATAACCAATTTCTGGAGCTATCATGTAGGCAGCATCTACAGAATAAATTGGAATCTTATCCCTAGTAATTTCAAAGTACATCCACTTGTCATACCCTTTCCTTTCAATACCAACTTTGACTTTGGTTCCTTTAGGGCCTCTCAACTTGGATAAGACATCACTATTCTTAACCCCTACTCCTGCCATTTTGGTTCCTTCAACCTCTACAATTTTATCTCCTGCACGAATACCCAACTTTTCAGATGGACCGCCTTGAATGGGTTCTACCACAAAAATTGTATCATGCAAAATATTGAATTGAATTCCAATGCCATCAAAACTCCCTTGTAATGGCTCATTGGCCTCTGCCACTTCTTCAGCTGATATATAAGTTGAATGAGGGTCCAACTCTTCTAACAAATGGATAATTGCTTTCTCTACCAACTCTTTGCTGTTGACAGAGTCAACATACATGGACTCTATGTACTGAATTAAGGTAGCAAACTTATCCGTAGTCTCAGACCGATTCACAGTTGGCTGTGCCAACAATGCGGTTGAAACTAAAAACAAAACACTCGCAAGGACAAACGAAAAGATTTTTTTCATGCTTCAAATTTACAACATGAAACGTCAATTATCTTACTACCAATACAGTGCCTACTCTTTTTTGTGCTTCTTTATCAAATACAGATTTCACGACCAACTCATAATGGTAAACATCCGAGGGCACATAATATCCATTTCCTCTTAATGATCCATCCCAGCACTTTTCGAAATCCTTGGTTTCAAAAACTACTTCTCCGTGTCGATTAAAAATAATCAATGAGTAACGTTCTATATCTACAGCATTACCAACAGGAGCAAGGCAATCATTGATATTATCCCCGTTTGGTGTAAATGAATTGGGAATGTAACAATTGTAAATTTCTTCTTTGACATGAGCTACTATAGTGTCAGGAGCATAAAAAACCATCTCAATCTCTTTCTCGCTTGAAGCAGGGGTCATTAAATTGCCTTGAGCGCTGGTCCATTCTGTAAAATCATAAAACTCATCCTCTTCTACGGAGAATTGAACGGGCACGCCATGTGCTGTTTCAAACTGAATCATATAATCACTGGCCCCACCATTGCTGCTGTTAATTACTCCTGAGAATGGTTCATCTAAAAGGACGGTAATCAAGCTATGCGGTATTTCAGCAAATACAGCAGTTATAGAATCTTCTTGACTCACTGTGATAGCAATGGTCCCTGCTGTTGTGTTTGGAGACAACACTGTTCCTAATGACTCCCAGTGATCAAAGGCTGTCCATTGCGCCAATGTCAGTGCGCCAATATTGTGATTCTCACCAATTGCCCAATCAAAGGTAATCGGTAGTGTTGGAATCTCTAAACCGTCCAAAAACACTTGACCAATATTAGAGGGTGTCTTGTCTATAGTCACCAAAGCATGTGGCGTAAAATCAAAGACAACTTCAATATTTTCTGCACTGCAAATCACTGTGCTCATAACAACAGCATTGTTGTTGGGTGATAATGCATAATCAGTCGGTACCCAATTTGTAAAGTCATACCATGGTTGTTCCCAAACTTCAAATGTCAAATTCAAACCTGGAGTTACGGTCATGGTTTGAGGAAAACCGCTGTAAGTTGTTCCATTAAAAATGATGCCCCCCGCATCGGGATAAACCGAACTAAAAACGATATCGACTGCATTGGGAGGCAAAGATGTGAAATTGACATTAATAACAACATCAGAAGATATGGTCAATGTTGGATTCAATGATGAAATATCGGATAAAACACCAGTTCCCGAGACAATTTCCCATGAAATCAATTGACCACAAGGGCCGTTTTCAATTGCACTCAAGTTGATGATGTCCGTCGTCAGAAAACTAAAATTACCATTGCTCAATGGCTGCCCATTGATGTTTGCATCCCCATTTCCAATAACATTCACCACAACATCATAAACCGGTAAAAGGACAGCAACCAAATCATCATCCAAACACGGAACGATGTCAATAATTACATCATTTACACTGGGTAAAATAGCAGTTGTATTAGATTCCCAATGATCAAAAACATATCCAGCATTGGGGACCAACTCCACGGAAACATTGGTTCCTGCTAACTCGGTCTGGGGGCTTGGTAATGTTGAATTACTTACACCATTCCAAACTATTGAACCAGATCCTGCAGGCTGAACATCAACCGTCGTTATAACATTACCCGTATTTCCTGTGCCAAACTGAGCTTCAATTACCGCATCACTTTCGATGATTAATGTTGTTATTGGACTCAAGGGGTCCGCAAAGGTTGCTGTTCCTGAAACAACCACCCATTGAATAAACTCAGAACAGACACCAGTTCCATCAGCAACTGCTGTAATGTCAATGGGCATCGGATCTGTATTGCCACTAAAATATGTCCCCGTATAAGGTACATAAACAGCTGGTGGAGCTGGTACCGTAATTTCCGATTCTTCAATAATAACGGAACCAGG
This sequence comes from Crocinitomicaceae bacterium, assembly GCA_040375215.1. Taxonomy (GTDB): domain Bacteria; phylum Bacteroidota; class Bacteroidia; order Flavobacteriales_D; family Sanyastnellaceae; genus CAMCTV01. The sequence continues at coordinate 7,362 of JBEISW010000069.1, forward strand.
ACCTGATATCTGGATGGTTAAATTTTGCTGAGTCACATCATAACAATCCTCCAATCCTTCGACGATATCATTGGTTGATGTTTCTTCAGGGCAGCGTGCAAGAATGTAATTTCTCAAATCCAAAACATTGCTCTGCCAACCGGCCATGGTGCCTCCCCAACGCTGGATTTGCCTTGGCATTTCAGCCTCAATATGCAATATCATACTGTCCAAAACTTGCAACATCTTATCACATGAAAAAATACCATTGCTCAACTCGGCGTAACGTTGAATGTAGTCTGCCGTAAAATCAGGGTTATCAAACAATGCATTTAAAATAGGTACGTGACCTTGTCCACCAATATCACCTTGCGAATCAATTTGACAAGGATCTGCATCTGGCGCGGTGGAAGCAACTCCAGTGTAGTTGACGTAATGACCAAATGTAGCATCATTGTCCCACAAAGCATAGCGCCATCTTCTGGCATCACCATTGGGGTTGTATCCTCTCCACCATTGCGTATTCCAATTGAGCCAATCCGTACAAACCGTATATCCATTTAAAATAAAATAATCAATTAAGCTCATGGTATTGAACTGTGATTCGACATAATCATAATTGGCTTGAGAAGCCATGTTATTGCCTGTGATAAAACCTTGAAGCGTATTCCAATTGCCTTGCGCATTGAAAGCTGGAGCGGCATCGTATTCAGCCCAAGTTCCTCCCCACGTTTTTAGATAATCCACTTGTCCGCGAGATTGGTCGTAATAGTGTTCCGTAAAATCTGTATCATCAATCTTTTCTCTAACCTCATACACTCCCCAGTACTGCCCATTCAAATAAACAATGCAACTTCGTGTTGCGCGCTCATCACAGTGCAAACCACCTCTAATGGACAATTCACAGACATAAGCATCTCTAATATGGGCACCATCACCTGAAAAAGGATAGTTATCATTTGCCGCAGCCTTGAAAATCAATCGATCATAATCATTTCTATCGCGGTGCTGAAACAACGGTTCCTCAACTGTATGGTCATAACCCAATTCATCTCTGCTGATATAGTCAAACCCTCGCTGGCCATATGCATTGGAATCATTTCCATGCTCATTGCTGTCTCCGTGATTTTCAGTTATAAATACACCACCGGCATTAAAAAACTCAACATTGGTCAATCTATTATTTCCAGAACCAGGCCATTGACCTGTCATGTTGTTTCCAGTGACACTGACAGTCAAAATCCCATGGGTATCCACTCCAAAAAAATACGTATTGGTTTCAACGAAACTCGGCAGATGATTGGGGTCAGAAGAATAAACTATTGCGCGTAGTATTGTTGTAGCATTGAGGGCAATAGGTCCAGCGTACTGTGTGCTTGTATTGTCAGGTGTATTTCCGTTTGTTGTATAATAGATAGTGGCTCCCGGTTCTGCAGTTGAAAGCGTGACACTTATAGGACCTGCATAATAACCGGCTTGGATATCCATCTCTGGCTTAACCGCATAAGCAGTGGCGCTGCCAGCTGCGGCAACAGCAGCAAGCGGTGTAGGGTTTGTCTGAATTTTCCATGTGGCAGCACCATCAGGAATTCTAGACCAAGAATGATTGGCCTGATTGGGAATTAAAAAATCGGCATCGAAATCAAAATCATAACTTTCCAAAACAATTCCTCCAGCGTTGGAGAAGACAATCTCTTCACCTCCCGTTTGATTGATCTTAAAATTGGTATTCAAACCGCCTAAGTACCCTGGTTGGTAGTCGCCACGACCGGTCAATAAAACCAAGCGATAACCGTTCGCGGGAATGGTTGTTCCAGCAGGGAAACTCCACTTTTGAGGACTATTTACATTGTCACTTAACCAATAACCACTAACATCCACTGCAACTCCTGATGGGTTGTAAAATTCAATCCAATCTTCAAAATTGTTGCCGCCTGCAGGTAACCCGTAATCGGTATAATTGGCAACACAAATTTCATTGATCACTACCTGCGATGTAGCATTGATCTGAAAAATCAAGGCAAGTAGGAAAGTAAAAAAAACATTTAATAATCTCACAAAGTACATTTTTTCA
>JBEISW010000326.1:0-2458 GCA_040375215.1 Crocinitomicaceae bacterium
GGCTTCTTGATATTCTTGCCACTCTTCAGTGACCTTTTCATAGGCTTTATCGGCCTCGTCCCAATCAAATCCCACTTGCGACGCCTTTTCTTGCATTCTATAAGCTTTCACCAAGCCATTCAACCCTTTAGGAACACCATCTAAAATGCCATTCTTCTTTGTGCCTTTTTCTTGAAGTTTTATTTGTTCCCAATTTTGAAGGACTTCTTCTGCGCCGTCTACTTTAACCTGTCCGTAGATGTGGGGATGGCGACGTATTAGCTTTTCAATGAGTGATTTACAAACCTCTCCAACATCGAATTGTCCTTTCTCACTTCCAATTTTACTGTAAAATACAATGTGTAGGAGAATGTCGCCAAGTTCTTTCTTAATTTCTTCAGGGTTATTTTCGATGATTGCCTCAGATAATTCATAGGTTTCTTCAATGGTTAAGGTGCGGATGGTTTCCATGGTTTGCTTTTGATCCCAAGGGCATTTTTCCCTCAAATCATCCATAACATCTAATAATTTTGAAAATTGTTCTAGAATTTCTGCGCGATTCATGCTGCAAAAATAGGGAATTGTGACTGCTAATTTGGGGGGATGTGGTAAAACTGCTCGGAACTTACATTTCGAGAAGTAAATCCATAATAGCCAAGTTTGTCATTGCTTCAACAATTGGCACTGCTCTTGGCAAAACGCAAGGATCATGACGGCCAGCGGCCATCAATGTTGTTTCTTGCAATTGCGCATTGAGAGTGGTTTGAGCTTTTGCAATTGTGGATGTTGGCTTAAACACTACTTGGAAATTGATTGGTTCGCCGGTTGCCATACCTCCAATGATCCCGCCAGAATGATTGGTATCCGTTCCAACTTTATCGCCTTTGAGCACCCAAGAATCGTTGTTTTCAGATCCTTTTAAATTGGCAACATTGAATCCCTCGCCAAAAGAAATACCCTTTACCGCATTGATCGATAAAATATACTGTCCGATTACAGCTTGTAGTTTGCCAAATAAGGGCTCTCCTAGGCCAATGGGGCAATTTTCTATGGTGCAGCATATCATTCCACCTAAGCTATCTCCATTTTGCTTTGCAGCTTCAATCAATTCAATCATTTTGAGGGACGCTTGCTCGTTGGGGCATCGAACCAAGCTCGCATCTATTTGAGCCTTTGTTGGAATGTAATCTAACTCAGGACAAACAGCCAAGTAAATTTGATTGACCCAAGCTGTAATTTTTATTGGTTGTGAATTTTGAAACGCTGTTGGTTGGTTTAGGTATTGTTTTGCCAAACTACCCGCGGCCACCCAACCTGCGGTAATTCTTGCACTGCTTCTGCCGCCACCACGATGGTCTCGAAGTCCATATTTGGTTTGATACAATAAATCGGCATGCCCAGGTCGGTAAGTATCCTTTAAAAGGTCATAATCTTTTGGCTTTGTATCGTTATTGGCAATGAGAAACGTAATGGGAGCACCTGTGGTTTGTCCCTCAAAAACACCAGAAATCAATTGAATTTCATCGGTTTCATCTCTAGGGGTTGTGAGTTGACTTTGCCCAGGACGACGTCGCTGCATGTCTGCATTTAATGCATTTATATCAATGGTAAAGCCTGAAGGAAATCCATCGAGCACGGCACCAACATAGGGTCCATGGCTTTCGCCAAAGCTCGTTAAGATTATGTTTTTACCAATGCTATTTCGACTCATAATGATTTTAGTTCAAAGTTACACTTTTGAAGTTCATCCCAAAAATTTGGGAAAGATTTTTCAACACAGTCAATGTCATCAATAACAATGTTATGTTTCATTGCCAAGGGCGCAAAAGCCATAGCCATCCGATGGTCTGAATGGGTTTGAATCTGAATTTCTAGATCGCTTGATGGTCTGAGATTTTGCAGTTTTTGCAAAATAAAAACATCAAAAGATTCTGATTTCTGCGAAAGTTCATATCCAAACTGCTGTAGGTTTAGGTTTAAAACATCAATGCGGTTTGATTCTTTGAACTTCAAATTTTCGATGCCTTCAATAGTTGGTTCCAAACCCAAAGCTGCTGCAGTAACAATGAGTGTAGGTGCTAAATCTGGAACATTTGACAGATTCCAATCAATTGATTGCTTTGTTTTTCCAGTATTTGAAATGGTGCATCCTTGTTCATGAAACGAGGTTTTAACCCCTAAATCTTCAAAGAAAGTGACACATGCCGCATCTCCTTGACAAGAATTTGATGTTAAATGATTGATGGTTATTTCTGACTGGGGTATAAGTGCGCAAACTGCATAAATGTAGCTCGCTGAACTCCAATCACTTTCAATTGTAATCTGAGAAGGAATGACAAGTTCTTGATCTTCAATGTTGATGGAATTATGGTTAAACGTTGATTCAATTCCAAAATCGGCCAACACTTTTTGGGTCATTTCGATGTAGCTGCTTGAATGCTCTATCCCAGTAAGGTGTATGGTTTTTTCTCACTTAAAA
>JBEISW010000312.1:0-2715 GCA_040375215.1 Crocinitomicaceae bacterium
AATGATGAATAAATTGATTTTTTCACTATTGCTTTCTCTGTTTTCTTTTTTTGGGTGGAGTCAGAAAGAAACAGGAACAGCTAGTTTTTATCACAATAAATTTGAGGGGCGCAAAACCAGTAGCGGTGAGGTGTTTCATCAAAACTTGTATACCTGCGCTCACAAAACGTTGCCTTTTGGAACGATGCTCAAAGTAACCAATCTAAGTAATGATAGTACAGTTGTCGTAAAGGTCAACGATCGATTGCCGATGCACTCCAAGCGTGTGATTGACTTATCCATGGTGGCTGCCAAGCAATTGAATTTTGTAGCCAAGGGCTTGACCAAGGTCCAATTGGAGAAAGTGAATCCTTAGGAGCAATAATTGGCGGTGCCCCGCATCACTTCGTTCGCGGGTCGGGCTTTTCGCTTGTATCTTTTGACAAGTCAAAAGGATACCGTTTCTCCCGAGGCTTCTGGACCCTCACCGGGAGAGTGATGAGGAATGAAGGGATGAAGTGATGAGGTGATGGGTGTTGAAGAGATGCGGAAGCGAGAGCAAATCTCCCCTCCTACCGCGAAGTGGAAAGGAGGGGTGTCCCGCAGGGACGGGGTGGTCAGATTGTCCTGTCCTAAAATAGGTTTACAAAAAAACGGTCAAGCTAAATCAGGCATTAACACTCTTTCCTCTTTCCTCCAGCGAAACATCGCTGCCTCTTTCCTCTATTTCGCAATCATCACCGACCCTCCAATAGCATCCTTTTTCCCAGTGCCGCAGGTGGTTTCGTATTCAAAAGTGTAATAGTAAGTTCCTTGGCTTTGATCATTGGGTTTCCAATATGGGGTAATATCGGAGCTTTCAAAAATGTGACTTCCCCAACGGTTAAAGACATTCAACTGATATGTCTTAAAATATTGGCGGGTGTCTTCATCGGGTTGATCTCTCAAGTATGGTCTCCAAGTGGCGTTCAGCGTATCACCATTCATAGAAATGATATTGGGGAATGCCAACATTGTGGGATCGAAATCAATGTTGTTGTTGGCAGGTACATTCGTAAACCCGTTGGACTGACAGCCATTATCTGGATTGGTAATCACCACATAATAATCTCCTTCAGACAAGACATTGGGGTATGTGTCGTTGGACATATCTTGTTGAATGCTTCCTAGAACAGAGGTCCATTGTGCATCCCAATTGGTCAGATTAACCGTGTAGTTGTCCAAAACAACAACAGGATTTAGACAGCTGATGGTATCGGTATCGAACCAAGAAATGATGGGGGATATCGTATCAATGCTGATGTCAAAAGTCTCAATGGAACTGCACCCATTAAGGTTATTGGTGACTTCAACTTGATAGACACCAGCTTGATTGATGTTGACATTGTCCTGGCCGATTGGAACATTGATGTTTTGTCCATTGGGACCTGACCAATCGTAGCTGTTGTTGTTTAAATCAACATCAACACTGAGATTGATAGAAGGGGAAAAGCAATTGATTTCAGTGATGGAAGAGGGTATAGTGGTGGGAATAGTTTGATTAACATCAACAGTCAGCGTGAATGCATCTTGACATTCCTCTGAGAAATAAGCGTTGACCGTATAGGAACCTCCAGCATTGACATTGACATTGGGTTGATTGGATGCTGAGATAATATTTCCACCGTTGGTAGACCAAATGTAAATGGTGCCAGGACTGTTGGTGCTTGCAGCAAGCGTTAGAGAATTATCATCGCAGGTGATAAGCGAATCATAATTCACAAATAACGAAAAATCACTGTAGTCGGCGTTGATGACCACAGTGGCGGTATCAAAACACTGATTGTCATAATCGGCAGCAATGTAATACGTTCCTGCAGTGGAAGTACTCAACGTCGACAAGGTATCACTTCCTAAAATTTGCCCATTGTCCGTGAACCATTGATAACTGAGTCCGATGAAATTCGACGAAGTGTTGACTGTGGCCAAAGTATCTGAGCATTGCAATATGGCAACAGGCGGGACAGTAATCTCAAGGTCTTCAATGTTGACCGTAATGCTGCTCGATTGCGGAAGTCCGCACAGGTTGGTGAAGTCAACGGTATAAGTAGTAGTTTCTGTCGGATTAGCAATAGGGTTGGCGATGCTGGCATCTGATATACCTATTGCAGGTGACCAAACATAATCGCCGGCGATAGAAGGACCAGCATTGAGTTGAATGGTGGTTCCAGGACATGCTTGCAATTGAGAAGCTGAGGCAAAAATATTGGGCTCCAAACAAACAGTTTGAACATTGGTTGCGCCGCCCGTTGCCGCAGTAAATCCCCAATAGACATAAGATTGACCATTGAAAATTTCATTGGCAATGTCAATGGTCGCTTGGGTTCTGAAAATACAATCGTAGTATACTTGAATCAATTGGGATGACGCATCCCATTTGATTTGAACAACATGGTTCTGTCCATCTTCTGTATTGGCATTGAAAGCACTCATTTGTACCGGACCAGAAAGATTATTGGCAGTATTGTGGTTGATGTCTCCATTTTTTTCAATGGCAATATGGTCATAGCTGGGATCTCCTGATTCATTATTTTGCCAAGTGTCAAATTCAATGCCCAGAGAGGTTGTAAATGATTGATAACCCAAGCCACCTCCACTGGTTCCAAGTGCATCATTACCAATATTTTGCAAAACGAAACAAATTCCATCAGCACCATTGTCATCTTGATTACCGAGGTTCATGTAAAAAGTGATATC
>JBEISW010000173.1:0-5048 GCA_040375215.1 Crocinitomicaceae bacterium
GCCAATCGTTCTAATAAAATAATCTACGGCCATTGGCAACGACGCAAAATAGAGAACCAACATCAATTTTTCCGCCAGCCACCACTCACCAAAAATGAAATAAAAAAAGGCCAAAAGGGCGTGTCCAATCCAATTGGGAACCACCATCGGATTGAATTGATAAAAGTGTTCTGCAATAGGACTTTGGCCTTGCAACAATTCCAATAACAGCTTGGCATTGTACAAATGCGCCGGAGAATCCAATGATGGAAAATAATAAGAAACAACCAATGGCCACATGGATGCCAAAGTGAGAATAAAGAATACAATGCGAAAGCGCTTTGGATTTTCGCTTACGGATTGAAACCAATTCCAAGTATTTCTAACGAACGCCAATGTATTTATGCGTTTGAAGGCTTAATCGCCAATTGGGGAACTGACTTAGGTGTGACATAATCAATGGCATGGATTCATCCTGCCTCTCCCACTCCGGTTGAAGCAAAAGATGACAATCAGGATTTGTCTTTTTTGACAACTCGATAGCCCATTGAATATCGGAGGGATGAAATACAATCACCTTCATTTCATTGCAAATCTCAAAAATTTCTTCTGTGGGTTGCTTGAATTTTTTGGGAGAAAAAGTTATCCAATCCCATTTCCCTGTCAATGGATGAACACCACTGGTTTCAATGTGGGTTTTGATGTGATGCGCTCTCAATGATTCTGTCAAAGCATCCAAGTTGTGCATGGTAGGCTCTCCGCCAGTCACAATTACACGAATGGCACCACTGGCAAGGACATTCTGCACCAATTGTTCAACAGAAACCAATGGATGCTCGTCCTTATTCCAAGACTCTTTGACATCGCACCAAACACAACCAACATCACATCCAGCCAAACGGATAAAATAAGCAGGACAGCCTGAAAAGACACCTTCACCCTGAAGGGTGCAGAATTCTTCCATAACTGGCAGTCTGTCCATTCCAAATTAGCTTTTCAATTCAGCGAACAAATCATATTGCTCCGCATCCGTTATTACTGTATCAACAAAATCACCCAAACGCAAGTATTGATCAGGCGCATGAATAATCACTTCGTTGTCGACTTCAGGCGAATCGAATTCTGTTCTTCCGATGAAATACTCACCTTCCTTTCTATCAATCAACACCTTCATTTCTCGTCCAATCTTGTCTTGATTTTTCTGCAAAGAAATTTCAGACTGAATTTCCATAATGGCATTGGCTCGCTGCTTTTTGGTTCTGGCAGGAACATCATCCTTCATGGTAAAAGCATGGGTATTCTCTTCATGTGAATAAGTGAAAACACCCAAACGGTCAAATTTGGTTTGCTCAACCCACTGGCTCAGCTCTTCAAAATCTTGTTTGGTTTCGCCAGGGAATCCAGTAATAAGTGTCGTACGCAAAGCGATATCTGGAACTTTGGCTCTGATGTCTTGCAACAAGGCATCTGTTTTCTCTCTTGTGATTCCGCGTCGCATGGCCTGTAACATTTTGGTTGTACCATGTTGCAGCGGCATATCCAAATATTTGCAGATATTGGATCGCTCGTTCATCACATCCAACACATCCATTGGAAATCCACTAGGATAGGCATACTGCAAACGAATCCAATCAATTCCTTCTACATCTGATAAGTTTCTGAGCAGGTCGGCCAACTTTCTATCCTTGTACAAGTCCAAACCATAAAAGGTTAAATCTTGGGCAATTAAAATCAATTCTTTGACTCCATTCTTGGCCAATCCTTTGGCTTGCGTTACCAAGTCCTCCATTGGAGTAGACAAATGCTTTCCGCGCATCAATGGAATGGCGCAAAAGGAACATGGTCGATCACATCCCTCTGCAATTTTAAAATAAGCATAATGGCTTGGAGTGGTCAACAAGCGTTCTCCTACCAATTCATGTTTATAATCCGCCTTTAACGTTTTCAGCAAACGAGGCAATTCTCGTGTACCAAAAATTCCATCCACCTCTGGAATGTCTTTTTCCAACACATCACGGTAGCGTTCACCCAAACATCCCGTCACCAAAACCTTATCTACATTTCCTTTCTCTTTCTCCTTGGCCCACGCCAAGATGGTATTGATGGACTCTTCTTTAGCGTTATCGATAAAACCACAAGTGTTGATGATAACAATGGACGAGTCTTGATCCTCAGATTCGTGGTGAACATCGTAGTCATTGGCCTTTAACTGAGCCATCATCACCTCACTGTCAAAAATATTTTTGGCACAACCCAATGTCACGACATTGACCTTGTTTTTCTTCAGCGTTTTGGTCTTCATGCTTGATTTTCTTCGGTGAATAATGAATCCACAAATTCGAAACGATTAAAAATTTGCAATTGCTCTGGGCGTTCTCCTATTCCAATGTATTTGACTGGAATATTGAACTGATCTGAAATTCCAATTACAACACCCCCTTTGGCGGTACCATCAATTTTAGTGATGGCCAATGCGTTGACGTCTGTAGCTGCGGTAAATTGCTTGGCCTGTTCAAAGGCATTTTGCCCTGTTGAACCATCCAAAACCAATAAAACCTCATGGGGTGCATTGGGCACAATCTTGTCCATGACTCTCTTGATTTTAGAAAGCTCTTGCATCAATCCCACTTTGTTGTGTAAGCGACCTGCGGTGTCAATAATCACTACATCTGCATTTTGCGCAACAGCGTGTTGCAACGTATCAAAAGCAACTGATGCCGGATCAGAACCCATATTCTGTGCAATAACGGAAGACTGAGAACGCTCGCCCCAAATCTTCAATTGATCAATGGCAGCAGCTCTAAAGGTATCTGCTGCACCCAAAACAACTTTCTTTCCTTGCTTCTGTAATTGATAAGCCAATTTACCAATTGTGGTTGTTTTTCCTACACCATTGACCCCAACTACCATGATGACATAAGGGGTAGACAATGCAGGAATAAAAATATCTTCAGATTCCTCTCCTTCATACGAAGCAAGTAAACCCGCAATTTCTTCTTTCAAAATATTATTCAACTCTGCTGTCCCCATGTACTTGTCTTTGGAAACGCGTTCTTGAATGCGGCCGATGATTTTCAAAGTTGTGGCCACTCCAACATCTGATCCAATCAACACCTCTTCGAGATTATCCAAAACCTCGTCATCAATGGTGGATTTACCTACAACGATGCGCGCCAACTTGGAAAACAAACCCGTTCTGGTTTTTTCCAATCCCTGATTCAGTGTCTCTTTTTTCTCCGAGGAGAATAGGCGCTTAAAAAAATTCATTGCCATCTCATTAGAATAAAAAAGGCCTTTTCTTTCGAAAAAGCCTTTGAACAATTATCAATGACTGATTAGGCTTTGGTAAACCACTCAGCAATTTTGTCGTTGTGTACAATCTCTTCCTTGAAGGAATAAGACCCTGATTTTGGTGACTTCACCATTTTAATCACCTTGGTGTGGTTCTTACCACCACCTGTTTGCAATGTTGCAACTACCTTCTTTGCCATGGCTTAATTATTTAATCTCTTTATGAACGGTCATTCGCTTCAAGATGGGATTGTATTTCTTCATCTCCAAACGATCTGGGGTGTTCTTTCTGTTTTTGGTTGTGATGTATCTGCTTGTTCCTGGCATGCCCGACTCCTTGTGCTCGGTGCACTCCATAATCACTTGAACTCTGTTACCTTTTTTTGCCATTGTTTCTTAAAAACGGATTGCAAAGATAGAATGAATTTTGGATTATACAATATTTTTTTTCATCTCTTGTTTTTCACTTGGAAAAGATACACTTTTTGGTGTTGAAAACGGCGTAAATCCAAGGTGTTTTCATCGTGACACATTCTTATTTTTGAGCTTCAACCTAAACTGTTCATGTCAAAAAGCAAATCAAATATCGATCAAGAAGATGAAATCCCTTGGGTGGATGATAAAAAATCTTGGAAACAAGGAGTATTGGGACGTCGTTCTCAATTGATTGCAGGTACAGCTCTTCTGCTCTCTTCCATTTATTTGATTTTGGCTTGCATCTCATTTGCCATTAACGGAGATTCTGATTTAAGCTTAATACTAGGTGGTGATCACGCCTCCAATATCAGTGAGACACCCAACTATTCCAATTGGATGGGTAAATTGGGGGGCCTTGCAGCGTATTTCCTCATGTACAAAGGATTTGGCGTCGGTGCTTTTTTCATTTGCTACCTGCTTATTCTGCTGAGCAGCTACTTGATTGTTCAAGCCACACCCACTCCATTTTTTAAAAGCTTCCGATGGATGATGTATGGCATGATCTTCATTCCGCTTGCATTGGCGTTTGCCTTTCACCACCGTGAGGAAGATCCATTCCCCCATATTGTATTGGACATCAATGATCGTTTTGTCGGAGCATATGGACTTTGGAGTGCTCAATGGCTAACATTCACACTGGGTCGAATTGGCGGGACAGTGGCGCTTATTGGCGTTGCTGCAACATCTTTTCTCATTCACTTTGGCCAATGGGTTGAAAATGGCATCGAGAACTGGAAGTTGAGAAGGCAAGAAAAACAAGACCGAATAGAGGAGGCTAAGGCAAACACAGAGGTTTTAGAAAACAAAACTAAAACAGAGACTGAATCAGAAGAGGTTCCAGAGCAGGTAAATACTGCATCCACCACTTTGGAAACCACAATCAGCAACAAATACAAGGTTGTCAACGAAGAATTGGATGAGAATGAGGAAGATTTATTGGGGCAACTTGAAATCATTACTCCCGAGCCACCCACTCCGATACTCCCTATTCAAACAGAACCAATAGAACTAAGCTTGACTCCGGTAGAAAACATCCAAGAAGATGAGTTAAACTTGGCCAAGATTGAGGCTGATCTTGGAATGGAAGTGCAAGGCCCAGCGAAAGAAGAAATATTGAGCAATGAAGAGGTTGATGAACGCCTGGCTGATTTTGGTGATTATGATCCCAAATTGGATCTTTCGAGATACGAAGCTCCTTCTATCGAACTGCTCAAGAACCACACAACCGGTGGAATAAAAATCACAAAAGAGGAATTGGAGGAAAACAAAAACAAAATCATCCAAACACTCAATCACTACAA
>JBEISW010000061.1:0-10133 GCA_040375215.1 Crocinitomicaceae bacterium
CTAAGGCATTTTTTGAAATATCAGTTGCGATAAATCCAGGGGTAACCAAATGAATTTGAACACCGTCATTTTCAATTTCCATCCTTAAACTGTCATAGTAACCATGCAAGGCATGTTTGGATGCAGCATAAGATGATCGCAAGAAGAATCCCCATTTTCCGGTAAAACTGGTGATAATCACAATTTTTCCATTTTGCTGTTCTATCATCTTTTTGGCTGCGAATTGCGTGATAGGGATTTGCCCTAAAAAGTTGCTTTTTAAGATTAATTCAGTGGATGATAAAGTTGTTTCTAAAGCCAACGAACGTTGGCTAATTCCTCCGGAGTGAATCAGTATGTCTATCTGTTTGAATTGTGCTTCATATTGCGCAGTGGCCTGTGCAATAGATTCATCATCGGTAAGGTCCAATGCAATAACACCGGATTTTTCTGGATACCGCAATTGTCTCTGGGTGTCTTCAAGCGATGAGGAATTTCTAGACGACAAAACCACAAATCCGCCCAAATGGTTGATGGCAATGGCCAAGCTCTGCCCAATTCCTGAGCTGGCGCCTATTACCCAAACCTTTTTGTTTTCCCAATTCATAGGGCAAACATATTCTATTTTTTTTCAATTTCGTTAATATTGCCTTAACCCTGATTTGACAAGAAAAGGGTTAGTTTTGAAAAAAAAGTGACAATGCAATTTAAGGTTCTCTTAGTAGACGATGAGCAGGACATTTTGGACTTGTTGAAGTACAATTTGGAAAAAGAAGGGTTTGTGGTTGAAACAGCTTCCAATGGCAGACTAGCAGTCCAGGCTTTTGAAAGTTTTCAGCCTCAACTGATTTTAATGGATGTCATGATGCCTGAAATGGATGGCATGGAGGCTTGTCGTGAGATCAGAGATTTACCACAAGGCTCAGATGTTATCATTGCATTTTTGACGGCCAGAAATGAAGATTACAGTCAAATGGCTGGATTTGAGTCAGGGGGTGATGATTACATTGCCAAGCCTATCAAACCAAGAATATTGGTTTCAAAAGTAAAGGCGTGGTTGAAGAGGTGGGAACAGAAAACGGACCATATAATCGCAGAAGTATCCACTGGTGGTTTGGTCATTGACAAGGAGAAGTATTTGGTGACCAATAATGGTGAAGTTTTCAATCTTCCTAAAAAAGAATTTGAACTACTCGCATTGCTCGTTAGCGCTCCTGGAAGGGTTTTTACAAGAGAATATATTTTGAATGCTGTTTGGGGCAATGATGTTATTGTAGGTGATCGCACAATTGATGTGCACATCAGAAAATTGAGAGAGAAATTGGGTGAAGAACTTTTTAAAACAATTAAGGGTGTAGGCTATAAATTTGAGCCTTGATGAAACCCCATTCTCCCAATGCCATTGCCGTTTGGTTGGCCTCCGCCAATGCTATTTTAGTTGCAGTTATTCTTTCGGTTGTTAAGTTGCGATGGGAGTCTCAATTTTTATCCATTTGGTCCATCTTTCTATGGGTCGTCTTTTCTTGGGTTTTTTCCTATTTGCTTTCTCGGAGTTTTATCGAGAGTTTTCTCTACAAGCGAATCAAGATTATTTATAAGAACATTCACGCATTCAAAAGTCAATCAGAGCGCAGACCTTCTGTGCCCATGGCGACAGACGTCATTCAGGATATTGAACAGGAAGTTTCAGATTGGGTAGAAGACAAGATCAAAGAATTGAAGCACCTGCATGCCACGGATAATTTTAGAAAAGAGTTTATTGGAAACTTAGCGCATGAGTTAAAGACTCCTTTGTTTGGCATTCAAGGATACATTGAAACCTTGCTCGATGACGATTTGAAAGATGAGGGGCAGGTTAAATTGTTTTTAGAAAAGGCCAACCGACAGGCAGATCGATTGGGAGCTTTAATAGGAGACTTGGATCAAATTTCCAAATTGGAGAGTGGAGCACTTCCTTTGAATATTGGTCGTTTTGATCTTGTACAATGCGTTCAACAAGCCATTGAAACCTTGGAGCAAGCTGCAAGAAATAAGCAAATTCATGTCCATTTAAAAGAGGGCAGTCCAAGAAATTTGTGGGTGATGGGTGATGCCCAGCGGATTCAGCAAGTCCTTATCAATTTGATTTCTAATGCCATTCATTATGGCATTGAGAATGGAGAAGTAAAGATTAGGTTTTATGATATGGAGGAGCATTTGCTTTGCGAGGTGGCAGATAATGGAATAGGCATTGCCAAAGAGCATTTGCCTAGAATTTTTGAGCGTTTTTATCGGGTTGATAAAAGTCGTTCAAGAAACGATGGTGGTTCTGGTTTGGGACTGGCCATTTGTAAGCACATCATTGAAGCCCATCATCAATCGATATCTGTGAGGTCTACAGAGGATATTGGAAGCACTTTTGGATTTACATTGAAAAAGTCCTAGTGATTTTATCCCTTGAAAAAAGGATTGTTCTTCTTTTCATGTCCAATGGATGTTGGCTGGCCGTGTCCACAGAAAATGAGGTAGTCATCGGGTAAAGTGTAAAGACGCTGGATTGATTTTTCTATTTCATCACCATCTCCGCCTGGTAAATCAATTCTACCAATGCTTTGGTAGAACAATACATCCCCGCTGAATACGCATCTATTCTCATGATCAATGAAGGCCAAGTGTCCTGTGCAATGCCCAGGTACGTGCCAAATATCCACACCACAATTTCCCCATATTATGGAGTCTCCTTCATTAATATATTGGGTGGCCAATGGAGAAGGTTTATAGGGAATTGACCACAATTCACTCATCTGAATGGCGCGTTCAAGATTGTATTCGTCTTTTGCACTATAATACAATGGAGCTTGATAATTTTGAACGCAATAGTCATTGCCCAATACATGATCAATATGGCAATGCGTGTTTAGAATTTGTTGGACAGGCAAATTGATTTCTTGAATTAAACTTTTTAAAGTCAATTCCTCTTGACTGTTGCTTAGACCCGGATCGATGATGGTGATTTTATGGCTGTCATGTACAACGACAAAAGTGTTTTCTTGGAAGGGTCCTACAGTCAAGCAATGAACGTCAATTTTGTTTCTTTTTATGGTTTGTACCGACATGTTGTAAAGCTTTAAGCATTAAATTGCGGCAATGATAAAACGAATTTTCTTATCGTGCCTGTTGTTCTTTTTCTTTTGGGGAAAAGTCCAGGCTCAGTTTTATCAAGGGAGCAATTTGGACTTTGGAAAAAACAGAGTGCAATTTCGACATTTTGATTGGTCCTATTTTAAAGGAAAATATGCTGACGTATACTTCTATCAAGGCGGAGAAAAATTGGCATTGGAAACAGCCAAACAAAGTGATGCGGTATGTGATGAGTTGACCAAGTTTTTTGGATTTGAACCCACGGAACGTTTTTACATTTTGGTTTACCTCAGTCAGTCTGATATGCGTCAGAGCAATATAGGGACCACATTGGATGAACGTTTTCAAATCATGGGAACAGATCAAATCATTCAAAACAAACTTTTTGTTTTTTTTGAGGGAGACCATGAGGCCTACGCCCGTCAATTAAAGCAAGGATTGACCTCTATTTCATTGAATCAAATTATTCTAGGAAATGGATGGAAAGACGCAGTTAAAGCAGCTGCATCTTCGTCTTTACCAGAGTGGTTTTTAAAAGGTTTGGCCCATTGGAAATCGGGGACTTCCCATGAAGAAATTGATCTATTCATGTACAATGAATTGCGTCGAAAGAGGCATCAAATCAATTTTTGGAAGAACAAATCTGCCTCATTGGGTGGAGCTGCATTTTGGATGTTTATTGAAGATCGTTATGGTTCAGGAGTTATCCCAAGTATTGTTCAAATGTCCAAGTTTACCAGAGGAGTAGATGCAGGGTTTGAAATTGTATTGGGTAAAACTTTGGATGGTATTGTAGAAGAGTTTTATCAGTATTACAAACTGAAAACCCAACCCATGATTAAGCCTGATGGACTTCCAAATACCCAGGCAGCAAGGAAGTTGATGGGTGAAATAGATAGAAAGGCAAAGAAGCGTTTTATTTATCGCGATTTTTTGGTCAATGCACAAGGTGATAAGTGGGCATTTATTACCCATGAATGGGGCCAATACCGTGTGTGGGTATATGATACAACTTCAAAAGACTTGAATTGTATTTTGAAAAGACAGCCCAAGCAAGATCGGCCAGACGATTTGTCCTATCCGGCCATTGCTTGGCACCCTTCTGGTGAGATGCTGGCAGTCTTTTATGAGAAACGTGGATTCATGCGATTCGCCCAGTATAGCGCCAGAGAGAAGAGTTGGAATGAAAAAGAAGTGTTTGCAGTGGATAAAATCATCCAACCTAGATTTAGCAATGATGGCAAGAACATTGTTTTTATAGGCGTTTTAGCAGGCAGAAGTGATGTGTTTTTGATGCCTACCATCGCCAATACTCCTAGGGCTTTGACCAAGACAGATGAAGATGATTATTCTCCTGTTTATTTGTCGAACAAAAAGGTCATTTTCTTATCCAAATCTACCAAAGATGGTGAGTGGAAATACCGATTGAATCAAGTGGAATCTGCTCAAATGACACCAAAAATAGAGACCATCTATGAAACCAACCACCCATTGCGATTTGCCTATGATTGGGGCAAGGATGAAATGGGATGTGTGGAGTATATCGATGAACATCAAGTTTTTTATCGTGTAAAATGGGATTCTGTTATAGCTTTTGTGGATACAACTGTTCACTATAGAAAAGAGCCGCATTTGAATGAATTAACCAAGTTGTCTTATGTGTCAAAGGTGGAGCAATGGCTAAGCAAAGAGCAGTCTTGGGTGGTTCGCCATGATTTTAATGGATTCCCTCATTTAAAAAAATTGCATTTGAATCAAGAAGAGGGTAAACTTTTCATGAATAGCAAGGAGACCACGATTCATTTACCCGCAGATACATTGCGTTTTATTCCAAGGGATATTCAACTGGGAAGAATCAATATAGCAGAGTATCAATTTTACAATGAACGGAAGAATTTCATACTAGAAAAGCAAACTTTGGTTTTAGATGAAGCCTTGCCTAGTAAGGAAAAGTCCAAAGACAATGAATGGAAGAGAAGTAATTATGATTTGAATTTCACTTCAGATTATGCATCAACACAATTGGATAACACCTTTGTCACCAATTTTTATCAAAGTGCAGCTTCAGGCCCTAGCAGTATTTTTCCAGGAATGAGCGGCCTTTTCAAGGTTTCTTTGAGTGATTTAATGGAAGATTATCGCTTGTCAGCAGCTGTGAGAATAGCTGCTGACATCAGAAACAGTGATTTTGGAATTGCATTTGAAAACAACAAGGAACAATTGGATAAGAAAACAACGTTTCAAAGAAGATCGCAGCGTTGGGGCGGTGTTTTTAGTGCTTATCGTCAAGAGACTTATTTTGTAACGCAGCAATGGAAGTATCCCTTGGATGAGTTTCAATCTTTTAGGATTAGTGGACAATATCGTTGGGATAGAAGTATTGACCTGTCTGTTGATCCGCAGTCTTTGGCCAATCCCAATGTCAATGAGCACAACGCGGGTCTTTTATTGGAGTATGTAATAGACAACACGCGCTCATTGGATATGAATTTAATGCAAGGTACCAGGGGGAAAATTTGGTATGAGCGAATGCAGAGAGCGGATGATTGGAGCGTCAAGTCTGATATGCAAGTGATTGGGGGTGATTTAAGGCACTACGTTAAATTACACCGAAACATAATTGGGGCATTAAGATTGGCCGGAGCAACCTCTTTTGGTACCCAGAAAATTGTACATTATTTAGGAGGCGTTGACAATTGGCTTTTTCAAAAGGTGGATAATTCTACTGAGGTCTCAGATACGATGAATTATCGCTTTGCTTCATTTTGCGGACCCATGAGGGGGTTTTATGTCAATGCTAGAAATGGAAATTCTTTTATGGCTTTGAATGCTGAGGTGCGACTGCCATTGTTTAGCTATTTTTCAAAACGTCCCATTAGCAGTGATTTCTTTAGATATTTTCAAGTTATTGGTTTTGCTGATGCGGGAAGTGCTTGGACAGGCAGATCACCCTATGATCAGAAGAATGGTTTTAATACGGTAACAGTGGTTCAAAACCCAATAACAGTGGCCGTAAGTAGTTTTAAAGAACCTGTAATTTTTGGATATGGATTTGGTCTGCGATCTAAAGTTTTGGGTTACTTTTTAAGAGCAGATTGGGCATGGGGAATAGATGATAGACAAGTGCTACCAAGGGTATTCTATTTATCTCTTAATATGGATTTCTAATTCCGTGCTTTAGAAACGGATTTTTGCTCTTCTAACACCACCGCCGCTTCTTCCGCGCATCCAGCTGTATTTGGATTTATAGAAATTGGATTTTGAGCGAATCACTTTACTCACATACAATTGGAAAGTCATGTAATTGTCGTTATTGAGTGGGTTGCCTCTTGGACTTCCTTTTGTCGAGAAGTTAGCACCTGGGATATTGGTTGGATTGGTCTCAGAGCTTTTTACAAAACCGTCGTCGTAACTGTGATAGAGATATGCAGAAACAAGTGGGAACTCTTCTGGATTAGCAGTGCTAACTACTACTGGGTCAGGGTAAACAGTTGAGATATCGTCGAGGTAATCTGTAAACGTCATTCTCCAAGAGTATTCCCAGCCAATTCTCCATTTTTTCATGTAAGTGAAATACATACCAATACCCATAGGCACAGCCACTGCAAGAGGAGAATAGGCGTTATCTTGACCTTCCGTTTTGTACTTGCGTAGGCTAATCCATTCGCCCTCTAAATTTTCGCCAGTGGCTCGAGAATAATTCTTTGCTGCGTAGTAATTCATCAAACCTTTTGGATTGGAAAACAATCCAGCAACACCGCCAAATACATAGATTTTCATGTCGGGATTGAAGTACCCTTGATTGCTTAAATCACTATCGTAATAGAGTGTATATTCAGCTCTAGCTCCCAACTCAAACATATCATTTTTGAAAGTCAAGTTTCGTGCTCTTCTTGGAAAATAAGTTGTAAGCTGATCTGTTCCTTGAATTCTAATGTAATCAAAGGTTCCGGCAAATGCCAATTTCTTACTCTTTCGTTTTCTAACAAATCCCCCCACTGCCCATCTGGTGCTTGGCAGATGCATATCCACTATCAAATCTCTTCTAGGTAAGTTTTTACCTCCGATGTCTCCTAGATAATTGGCACCGCCAAATCTGAAACCATAATCGTATTTAAACTGAGCCACTGCGCTCTGTTCAAGTGCAAATGCCAATAATAAAAAGAGTACTATTTTTTTCATGGTCCAGAAAGTGAGCAACGAAGATAAGGTTTTTTTTCTTCGTTTCAAAAAATTAAAAAACTCCCTGATTTTGCAGTATTTTTAAAGCGTGAATGACATTTCAGGACTTTTTGGTATTCGATATCCCATTGTTCAGGGAGGGATGATTTGGTGCTCAGGATGGGAGTTAGCCGCAGCGGTAAGCAATGCCGGTGGTTTGGGAACGATTGGTTCAGGTTCTATGTATCCTGATGTGTTAAGAGAACAAATTAGAAAATGCAAGTCAGCGACTAACCTCCCTTTTGCGGTCAATCTGCCCTTAATTTATCCCCAAGTGGCGGATCATATTCAGATTATTTTGGAGGAGAAAGTTCCAGTGGTCATTACATCCGCCGGAAATCCAAAATTGTACGCGGATACCTTTAAATCTGCAGGTTGCAAGTTGATTCATGTTGTATCCAGTTCCAAGTTTGCTGTAAAAGCGCAAGATGCGGGATGTGATGCGGTGGTTGCTGAAGGATTTGAGGCCGGTGGTCACAATGGTCGGGAGGAGACAACAACGCTTTGTTTGGTGCCTCAAGTGGTTGATGCAGTGAAAATTCCTGTTATTGCCGCTGGAGGAATTGCTGATGGAAGATCCATGTTGGCCGCTTTTGCTTTAGGGGCTCAGGGTGTTCAGATGGGTTCGCGTTTTGTAGCTTGTGAAGAATCTTCCGCGCATCAAGCATTCAAGCAGGCTGTTATTGGCGCTAAAGAAGGCGATACACATCTTACCTTAAAGGAAATTACCCCTGTTCGATTGTTGAACAACCCTTTTGCCGATCAAGTCAGACTGGCCTACCAAAATGGTGCAACAAATGAGGAGCTAAAAGCGTTATTAGGCAGAGGTAGAGCCAAAAAGGGAATGTTTGAAGGTGATATGATGGATGGTGAATTGGAAATTGGGCAGGTTTCTGCTCGTTTGGATCAAATCATATCAGCCAAGCAGATCATCGATCAAACCATGCTAGATTTTAAATTGGCTATGCAAAAACTATTGTTGTAAAAGATGTCAATTTGGAAAATAAATAGCATATCAGTATTGCTCATGGTGGTCTTGTTGTTTTCAGGATCTTTATACCATGCACAAATTTTGGCACCTGATATTAGCTGTTCACAAGTAGACATTGATGGATCAAGTAATATCGTTTGGACGGCACCAGTTGATCCGAATGGAGAGTTTGTTGCCTACCACGTTTTCGCTTCTGTATCTGCCGGTCCATTTGTGGAAATCGCGCAGATCAATAATATTGCTACCACGTCGTTTTTAGATAATATCAATGATGCTGCTGTGAATGAAATCTGTTATTACATTGTTGTAGAATACAACACCGGTTTTGGAAATTTACTTTCAGATCCCGGTCTTACCCATTGCAATACTTTTTTAACAGCAACTGCTTCTTCATCGCCTTTGGGTTTTGCAAATTTGGATTGGACAGGTGAATCTGGTGCTCCCTACAATCTTATTTGGGACGACGTGAATACCTCTTGGAATAACTCGGTATTAGTCACAGACGGTAGCGGAGGATACGGAGTGGAGGTTACCACTTGCAATGCCCTGATGTCTTTTGTAGTTTCGACACAAATGTCAGGGTGTTTGAATGTGTCAAATGTCGCTGAGGGGATGTTTAATGATCAAACACCACCGGCAGTTCCAATGATTACCTCGGTAAGTGTATCCAATGGAAACCCTATTATTAATTGGGATCCTAGTTTATCAAACGATACAGAAGGTTATATTTTGTATCGTTGCAGCGGTGGTTCAGTGGCCATTGCTGAAACCCTGTACGTTCCCACAACTTCTTATCTGGACCCAACTGTAAATAGCGCAACGCAGACAGGCTGTTACCTTTTGGCAGCTTTCGATGGTTGTCCAAATGGAAATCCACCATCACCCAATACAAGCGTAACTGGCAGTACTTGCAATTGTGCAGTTCTTTTGTCTCCCGTTAATCAAGTGCCTTGCACAAATCAAATTCAGGTGCAGTGGACTGCATACCAAGGTTGGGAGAATGGTGTTGACAGTTATACTGTTTTTCATGCTGAAGCCAATGGCACTTTTACACAATTGGGCAGCGTCAATGGAAGCACAACTCAATGGGCGGTTAATCTCAATGGGTTCACAGATTTGAATCACAGTTTTTATGTGCTAGCGACAGCAAATGATGGATACTTTGCAGTCAGTAATGTGCAAACAATCACCCTCAATTATCCAGTTCCACCCTCTAAAAACTATCTTTCAGCAGTGTCAGTTGAATTGGATAATTCTATCACAGTAACCTTTCAAACGTCAACAACGCCAACCATTCACCGCTATGAACTTCAGAGGTATGACGATTTTCTTCAGGTTTGGAATTTTATAGAGGAGAAAACCAACACTTCAATTCCTATTGAATTTAACGTATACGACCTCAATCCAGAATTTTTCAGATATCAGTTTCGTGTTTTGGTTTTTAATCAATGCAATGATACTGTTTACGTGAGTAATACCTGCAAAAATGTCTTACTAGAGGGATTAAAAGTTGATAACAGTTATGAGGGATTATTACAATGGAAACCCTATGAGTCTTGGTCAGAAGGTATAAATAAGTATGTACTTCATAGAAAGACAGGGGAGTTTGGTTGGTATGAATCGATTGCTGATTTATCGGTTAACCAATTGAATTATAATGATTTTATTGATTCGCTTTATGAGTCTGATGGCTATGTTGGATATCGTTTGGAAATAGTTTCTAACCCGTCTTTGAATTTTGATACAACATTTTCCATTTTTTCAAATGAAGTGGTTTTGATTCATGACCCAAAATTCTTTATTCCAAGTGCTATGGTGACAG
>JBEISW010000273.1:0-3090 GCA_040375215.1 Crocinitomicaceae bacterium
ATACGGCCAGTATTGAAAGAAGAAGATCTACGTATCATGCCATGGACTTCATATCCTTTATCCAGAAGCAATTCTGCCAAATAGGAGCCATCCTGCCCCGTAATTCCCGTTATTAATGCCTTCTTTTTTGTCATTTCATTTTTTTTCACAACATTCTAAGTCCAACAATTGTCAATATTCCTTGGTTCTTGACTAACTTACGAAGATAATAAATGTGCATACAACCTTTATTTAACATTTGTCACCACTAACACGAGTAAAGTTATAGCACTAACAACTGTAGGCCAAACCTGAAAAAATGTACTACTCGTATTGATCTTGGTCCGGTTAGGTCTAACATACAAAACATCTCCCGTCTGCATATAATAATACGGACTGCGTATCAACTCCTTTGAAGTCAAATCTAGCACCACACTTTGCTCTCCAGTATCAGTTTTACGAATCAACACCACCTCATTTCTCACCCCATTGATGGTTAAATCTCCCGCCAATCCCAATGCTTGTAAAATATTCAAATTGTGATAAGGAACATGATAAGTTCCAGGTTTTGCAACCTCTCCCAAAATGGTCACCCTAAAGTTGATGCACCTTACCGTGACCACAGGATCTTTGAGATAATCGTTTAACTTGCTTTCCAACATCGTTTGCAACTCCTTCCGATGCATTCCAGCTACGTCCAAATTACCCAGCTTAGGGAAATTAATCTTTCCATCCTCCTCAACCATATAACCCAACATCGGATTGGCACTTTGAAGCTGCTGAATGCTATTAAGTTGAACAGCGGAAAAATTGGTCATATTAAAATAAGTCGCCAACTCCAAATTGGGGCTATTCACAAATATGCTCAATTGATCACCCTTGTGGATAATGGGATTATCTACCTCAGTAACTGACACATCTGCCTTTTCATTTCCCAATCCATAGAAATAATAGACATCTTTGGACTTGGTGCAAGATTGCAACAAAAAGACTAAAAATAGAAACCAAATTAAACGCATGGTATTGAAAAAAAAAAGCGCGGTTGCATTTAGATACAATCCGCGCTTTAAGTTTTGAAAAATATTACTTCGCTACGTAGAACAAAGAGATACCGTGCTGAAGATAGCTTCCACCATCCATCAAGTTTGTAACTCCCCACTTAGCCTGTGAATTCAAAGAAATTCCCCAGTCTTCTTTCACCCAATAGTTCAATGACAATCCTGTGTTCAAGGTAATCATGTTATTGTCCATGCCTGGATCACGCTTGGTGAATCCCAAACCTTGTACCGATTGAATTTCAAAATTACCTTTTCTGAAAGCGTTGAAACGAGTATTGGCATCCAAAGCCCAAAGTGTTCCTTCCTCAGAACCTTCTACTTGCTCACCATTTCTGAATTTAGCATCATAGTTAACGTAAGTGAAACCCAAATCCAAAGACAACTTCTCATTCATTTTCTTCATTCCACTGATACGTGATGGAAACAAATTGTAGTTCCAACCCTCCTTTACATCTAGGAATTTTTCAAAAGCGCGTCCATCATCGTCGATAGCAGCCCATCCAAGACTGAAAGTCCATGGTGAAGATTTCAAATTATCCAAAATTCCTTGAGCTGAAACTCCGCCAGCCAATGTAATTACTGCAATCAGTGTAAAGATTTTTTTCATAGTATTCATTCTTAATGCAACAAATATAGAAATATTTTAACACTTAGCAAATTAATCTATTCTTTTTTGGATTTCGTTAATATCAAAAGAAGTGGCGTTATTGTCAGTTCCATCAGAATAGCAACCAACAATGTCAATGAAATTAGAAAGCCAATATAAAATGTTCCTAAAAATTCTGAGAAGATCAATGTAGAAAAACCAGCCGTCAATATCAATCCGGTCACAATCATGGCCTTTCCGGTAGTCATAAATGTGCGCTTCACAGCGTAAATCCTTGAATAGCCTTCCAATCCCAATGTCCTTACCCGAGCCAAAAAATGAACGGTATCATCCACCGCAATTCCAAAAGCTATGTTGAAGACAATAGAAGTAGACACTTTCAAAGGAATACCCAAAAAACCCATCAATCCACCGATAACAATTAGGGGCAACAAATTAGGAATGATGGTCATCGGCACCATGCGCCATGACTTATACACCACACCCATCACCAAGCCAATAACCAGTATAGACAAGAACAAATCCAAAATCGTATTATCCACCAAATAGGCATTGTTGATATCCATCAACATCGCTGTTCCAGTTAAAGTAGTTGATTCAAGCTGCGTAAAATTATTCCTCAAAAAACCATCTAGCTGAGCGTTCTTTTGTTCGTAATACTTCCTGCCTTTATCGGGCAATCTTCCGGTAACCCTCAATGTTTTGCTATCCTCATTGTAAACCAACTTCACCAGCGACTGCGCTTGTTTGCTTTTGGCATATCTTACAATTTGCTGCATCTCATTGTCGTCTGCCGGTATCCTTCTATAACTATCATCTCCACCATTTAAGGTTCTGTTGGCGGACTTCACCATTTCACACCAACTAAACAATGCGCCAACACCATATTCTTTTCTTAAGTATTCATCCAATCGATCCAACTCTTTTAGCGTTACGGTATCGGTGATTTCTGCTGTTGGTTTCAATGAGACACTCAATTCAAAGGGTCGGCATCCAATAAATTTCTCATCCATGAAATTAAAATCCTGCTTCAACGGATTACTATCCCGCAAATCCTCCAACATCAAGTTGTCTACCTTGATCATGGATATCCCCCAAAAACTAATGCCAACACTGATTGTCGCCCCAACTAAAATCCACTTCCTGCGGCGCAATACAAAAGCAAAAAATCGATGCAACCGTTTGGTCCAAAAATCCTCTTTCATCGCATAAGCCTGCATCTGCGTGGGCTTAATAACTAAGATCATCGCTGGTAATAATGTAAAAGTTAAACCGTAAGCCAGCAAAACGCCCACACTGGTGTACAACCCAAAATCAGAAATGGGTTGAATACTGGAAAAAATCAAGGTCAAAAACCCAATGGCCGTCGTCACTGCCGTTAAGAAAGTAGCCAATCGAATACTCTTCAAAGCCTTCTTCAACGCTGTCTTTGGATCGCTACCCCCC
>JBEISW010000351.1:0-2030 GCA_040375215.1 Crocinitomicaceae bacterium
ACGCCATCCAAAGGCATTGGCCGCTTCTGGATTCATGCCAATGTATTGCTCAAGAATTTTCCAATCTTCATCTGTTGGTACTTTCCATCCTTTTGGTGCAATATTTCTTGCATCTTCTATGGTTTTGTAATTGTACAAGTATCCAAAGAGACTATCATTGTGAAAGGTGAAAGCGCCCTGCATTTGGGCATTCCAAGTTGTGGTTGCATTTTCAAGAGAAACGTAGTTCAGACTATCGCCATTTTGAAAGCGGTCTGATGCTAGGTTTTCGGCCATCCACCATTGTTCGCCAATCTTGATTGAGGTAAAGGTTTTGCCATTGTTGTCAACACCAGTTCCATATACTATTTCAATCGTTTCTTTTTTGTCTTTGTTGCAACCCAAAATGAGCAGGGAGCAGATGATAAGACAGCTTGTTATTTTTTTCATGACTATATTTTGAATAAGGTCAAAATTTGCGTACCCAATGGTGAGGTTATTTGAACATAATATACCCCGGGAGTGAAATGGCTTATTTCCATTGTGTGGTTGTAGTTAATGCCAATATTACTCATTTGCTCGGTGGAAATCAATGTGCCAAAAGCATTGAACCATTGAATGGTTATATCTCCATTTTCTGGTTGAACAACATTGATCCTTACTTGATCTTCCGCGGGGTTGGGGTATAGGGCACACTCAAAGTTGTTTACCAATAGGGTAGGGCAAACTTCGATGATGTTGCGGTTGTTGCAATCTCCAGGGTAGCAGCATAGCTCCTCCATCATGATGTTGGTTTTAGGATCATAATTGCAAGCAAGAGAATCCGAGCAACCTATGATGGCTTTGTTCAGACAACTTCCTTCCTGATAGCAGATGAAAGCAGGGCTGTATTCCAAGTAACTGGGGTCGTTGCATCCACAAGCATAAGGGTAGGACAAGAATGGATTGTATTGTTCATTGTCACCAAGTAGTGTGTCTTTGGAAACGTAAAGAACGGTTTGCAAGTTTCCCTGGTTGTCTGTAAAAACAACTTCAAGATTGATGTCAAATGAGATTTCTCCTAATGTGGTGAGTTGAGCGAGCAAAACGTGGTTGCTATCTGATACAACTCCGCCGTAAGGATAGCTTGCTGTTAGATTGAATTGATTGCTTGAAAAGGTATACCCAGGCACGATGGAACCAAAGATTGTACTGTCATTGCCAGTAAAAAAATCTAAAATGCCAGCAGATGTCCAGTTCGCAGTGGTCGTTACCATTGTATCAATTCCATCGGCCTGGGTAAGGGCTAGGCCCATTGCGTTATTTTGATTGTTCATCAGACCTTGAGTAAGCATTTCACTTCCTCCATCATTATTGGAACCTCCAATGAATGAACCGTTGGCGTCTTGATTTTTAGGAAGACCAAAGTAAAGATTGGGTCCTTGCTTGGCCACTTGTCCGATGGTTAAATAGGTATCCAAAGCCACAAGGCTCTCGCCCAATCTTGGTTTCAGAAAATCTTTTCCAAATGTTTTTCCTTCTGTACCATGATTGTAAAAAGGTGCGGTACTGCTGATGGTAAATGGATGGTTGTCGTCTCCAAATATTCTAGACACCGCGCTTCCTGGCAACAATTTGGCATAGATGCGATAGGTGGTTGAGCCTTCTTGCAAAATTCCACCAGTTGTGTCTGTGGCATCGTTGGCGTCACTGATATAGTATTTCTCAATAAAGAGATTTTGCAATTGTGAAAAGCTTTGTTGGGCCATTAATCCCAAGCAAAGGCCCAAAAATAATTTTATTGCTTTCATATTTTGTACTGAATAGAAAGTTGATAAGTTGTTCCATATCGGAAGTTGTCGTAATCATACCAGCCATCTGTATTGGTGATATTACCTGCCTCGTTGATGCGATCAATTTGATAAGATCTTCTGACCGCTGTATTTAAAATATCCCTGATGGTAAGACTGGCTGACCAATGATCATTGATTTTTTTGTTGACTTTAAAGTCAATCATGTGACGTGGCATTTCATACACATCAGGTCTGCCCACAATGGCTCCCGCGATAACC
>JBEISW010000210.1:0-4243 GCA_040375215.1 Crocinitomicaceae bacterium
CCTTCTGGGGTGTCTGTAACTTCAACAAACAATCGTGTAATCAGTGTTCAGAATGGACAATTGTATTTGTCTACTGGTTCTGGTGCACGTGGAATCTACAAAGTAGGTGTTGGAATGCCTACTGTATCAGGAACTACAGCGGTCATTGAAATTCCTACCGGTGCTTCTTCATCTCCTTATGCGTTTCAGTTTAGTTCAGATGGAAATACTTGTTTCATTGCTGATGATAACACCAGTGGAATTGGAGGAATTCAGAAATGGACAAAGTCAGGGTCTACTTGGGCATTGGCTTACACCGTCAGTTTAGGAACGGGTGCAGGGGCACGTGGTCTTGCTGTTGATTATTATGCTGGTATCAATCCTCGTATTTATGCTGTTAAAAATGATGCCGCAGGAACTTATGTGGTTTATTTTGATGACAATGGTACTTCTTCACCAACGGTTAATGTTGTAGCGTCTGCTTTGACAGCGTCCAATAAAGCCTATCGTTCGGTTGCTTTTGCTCCTTGCACTGCTTCTACGTGGTATGCCGATGTTGATGGCGATGGTTATGGTGCTGCTGGGTCTTCTTTGTCTTATTGCACTCAACCTTATGGTTATGTGAGCATTTCATCGGATTGTGATGATGCTGTTGCAGCCATCAATCCTGCGGCAAGTGAAATCTGTGATGGTTTAGACAATGACTGCGTATCAGGTGCAGACAATGGATTAAATTTTGTCGATTATTACAACGATGTTGATGGAGATACATATGGCGCAGGAACAGCAACCAACGCTTGCCAATCTCCAGGTGTTGCTTATGTAACGAATAATACTGACTGCGATGACGTATCTTCTTCGGCTTACCCTGGCGGAACTGAGGTATGTGGCAACGGAATTGATGAAGATTGCTCAGGATCTGATTTGAATTGTCCCAACTCTGGATTCACTGCCGCTGTATCTGTGCTTAATATCGGTCAATTTGGAACAGGTGTGCAAGCAACGCAGTCAGTGAATTTGTCCACCGGAACCAACACGGTTCAATCTCCTGGACTGGGCTTGGACAAATGGTTCAGCTTTACTGCTACTGGAAACGCCATGAGAATAGCTGTTACAGGGAGTACTTCTGTAGATGACGATAACGACTTGAGTTTGTATGAAACTCCAACCGATCCAACAGTTCAATTGATTCCTATTGTTTCTGAAAATGACGTTCATCCCGGAAGTACAGGTGCTGCTGCTGATGGTGGTAATGAGACTTTGATTTATGACCAATTGGTTGTGGGTAATGTTTATTATTTGTGTGTGAGAAACAATAACAACACTGCTGGAAATGTGAGCTTGACATTGTCGAACTTAAATCCTTCCACAACGGATATTGCATTGTACACCAATGGGACCAATACCTTTACAAGTGCATGTCAAAACTTTAAGGTGAAATTTAGACCCAACTCGGCTGGATATACCATCAATCGCTGGTCGAGCATTGATATCTCAGGTAGTCCAACTTGGTCTTATACTATCCCTGTAGCAAACACTGTGGCTTCAACTGTCTGTCAATTGGGTAAGGTAGCTCCGGCCAATTTAAGCGGCAGTAACCAAACCGTTTATGTAACTGTTGATGTATTGTACAACTTGACAGATGCTTTTGGCACGATAACTCCTGCAACAGCAAGAGCCTATACAGCAGCCAGTTTCCAAATGGCAAGTGAAGCGGATTTGAACGTGAGAACAACCGATCGTTGCTCAGCCGGTTTCGAATCAACCAGTTCATCCATTGCTACTAATCGTTCAGTTTGCGGAACGACACGCTATGTTTGGGAAATGTCTATGGTGTTCCCAACAACTTCATTACCATTAGAAGTGCAAGGACCAGTTGGAGGTTCTAGGGTGTTAATGTTAAACACTGTTCCTGCTATTGCCAATGGTCAACGCTATGATGTTCGAATTGCCTCTAAACATGTTGATGGAATAACTCAAACATCTTATGGAACAACGCAATGCGTAAAAACCATCGGAGCAGCTGGTATGCCAACCATTGAGGAAGAGGTAAATATGTATGAGCGTTCAGAGAATGGCATTACCTCTACCATCTATCCCAACCCCAACAATGGTCAAATGGTTAACTTCAGCATCAACGGTTTAGATGGTTCATTGAACTTGAAAGTTGTGGATGCTACTGGTCGTGAGGTGTACAACAACCGTTATATGGTTGAAGGATCTTTGAACACCACAGTGGATTTTGGTCAATCATTGGCTGATGGTGTATACATGGTAGAGATGTTGCAAAACGGAGAGTTGAAAACCATGAGAATGGTGGTGAGTAAGTAAGAATATCATATTAGACGCAAAAGCCCTTCCAATGGAAGGGCTTTTTTCTTGATGATGAAAACAGGTTGTTCTATACTACAATGTTTAATTTATGCTGCATTATCCAATAAGCCCGACTTGGCAAATTGTTTCTTGGCATAATCGGCATTGACTTTTACTTCCTTTTCATCTGGTTTAGAAGGCAATTCAAACATCATGTCATTCATGATGGCTTCACAAATGGAACGCAATCCTCTTGCACCTAGTTTATATTCCAATGCTTTTTCTACAATAAAATCAATGGCTTTTTTATCGAATGAAATACGGATGCCATCCATTTCAAACAACTTGACGTATTGTTTGATTAAGGCATTCTTAGGTTCTGTCAAAATTCTTCTCAATGCCTCTGCATCCAAGGGCTCCAGGTAACTTAAAACAGGGAAACGACCAATCAGTTCTGGAATCAGACCAAAGGTTTTTAAATCCAATGGAGTAATGTATTTCAAAAAGTGATGACTGTCTTTGGCTTTCGTCGCATTGCTAAATCCAATGGCAGTGGTATTGATGCGACGAGCAATCATTTTATCAATACCATCAAAAGCACCACCGCAAATGAACAAAATGTTTTTGGTGTCAATCTGCACCAATTTTTGCTCGGGATGTTTTCTTCCTCCCTGCGGCGGAACACCAACTGTACTCCCTTCTAACAATTTTAACAATCCTTGCTGTACACCTTCTCCGCTGACATCTCTTGTTATACTTGGATTGTCGCTCTTTCGCGCAATCTTGTCAATTTCATCGATGAAAACAATGCCGCGTTCTGCACGCTGTACATCAAAGTCTGCATTTTGCAACAGCTTAGAAAGTATACTCTCGACGTCCTCTCCGACATATCCTGCCTCAGTAAGCACTGTCGCATCGGCAATGGCAAATGGTACGTTCAATATTTTAGCAATGGTCTTTGCCAAAAGCGTTTTTCCCGTGCCAGTTTCTCCTACTAAAATGACATTTGATTTTTCAATTTCAATTTCATCAGCTTTGGATTTGGTTGCTTTTTGTGACAACCTTTTATAGTGGTTGTAAACAGCAACACTCAGAACTTTCTTGGCATCTTCTTGACCAATGATGTACTCGTCCAAATGTTTTTTGATTTCCGTTGGCTTGTAGTTTTTAAAGGCAACAGGCTTTTCCGTTTTCTCCTCCTTCACATCCTCTGCGATGATACGATGTGCTTGCTGAGCACAATCATTGCAAATATGTCCATGCAATCCTGCAATGAGCATTTTTACTTCATCTTCTTTTCTTCCGCAAAAGGAACAGTTTACATTTTTCATAATCAAAATTGGAATGCAAAGATACTAATGGAATGGACTATTGTGGGTCAACATCAATATTAACTCTGGTGCGGTTGTGAGGTGGTGTAACCTTCATTGTCTGGACAAGTTTGTAGATTTTCATTTTATTTTCTACCAATTCTTTGTTCATGGCCAATTTAATGGTGAAAATGCGGAGATGATAGTTGTTGATTTTAGAAACAAAGGGCTTTTCTGGTCCCAAAATCCCCTCTTTGAAAGTCTCGTGTAATCGCTGCGCGAGGTATTGTGCCGTTTCCTCTATTTCATCTTCCTTTTTGTTCTTCAATGTCAATTTTACCAAACGGACATACGGTGGATAGCCGAAATGAAACCTTTCGGTGCTTTCCTTTTTATAAAACTCTAGGTAATTGTTTTCAATCACCAATGGATAGATCCAATGCTCAGGTTGGGTAGTTTGTATCAAAACTTTTCCTTCCGCCGCACTCCTTCCCGCTCTTCCTGCTACTTGAGTGAGCAATTGAAATGTCCTTTCAATGGCTCGGAAGTCAGGAAAGGCCAATAGTCTGTCAGCGTGTATCACCCCAACCAATGTGACATTTTCAAAATCCAATCCCTTGGTCACCATTTGTGTACCAACC
>JBEISW010000109.1:0-7017 GCA_040375215.1 Crocinitomicaceae bacterium
TCAGTTCTTTTCAGGAGATGTTGATCAAGCTTCAGTTGTATTACAAAACAATTACCATACGCCCCATTATCTTGAACAACTGGCCTCAAGCTACCAACAAGATTGGCACTCAGAGCGCACAGGTGTTGGTCCACACAAAGATGATTTACTCTTCCAGTTAGATAATCATCTCATCCGCAAAATGGGTTCTCAAGGTCAACAAAAGACATTTGTATTGGCTTTAAAATTGGCTCAGTTGCTGTTCATTCAAGATTTCGCAAAAAAAGATCCATTGTTACTTTTGGATGATATACATGACAAGTTAGACTCCCAAAGACTTTCCAATCTGTTCTCATGGCTCAATGACAACATTCATGGACAGGTCATTATCACCGATACTGACAACGAGAGAATTCCAA
Organism: Crocinitomicaceae bacterium; assembly: GCA_040375215.1. GTDB lineage: Bacteria > Bacteroidota > Bacteroidia > Flavobacteriales_D > Sanyastnellaceae > CAMCTV01. The sequence goes on from JBEISW010000109.1 coordinate 399, forward strand.
GTATCTTAGCCTCAATGAATGCGCCTTTTTCCAAAATACACTTTTCATGAGTAGAGACTTTAATAACCAACCCATTGGGGCCATCATCAAGGAATGGATCAAGCAAAGAGGGTTAGAAAAGAAAATGATGCGTGTGGATGCCATCACAACATATAGAGAAGTTGTTGGTGACTTTATTAGTCGTCATACAACTAAGGCTGAAATTTTTGGTAAAACGCTAAGCATCAGTGTGGATAGCGGTGTCATCAAACAAGAGCTGAGCATGAATCGACAAAACATCGTGCAACAAATCAATGAGAAAATGGGTCAACAAATTATTGATCGATTGGAAATTTGGTAATTGTCCAATGTTTTTTGTTTTAATATTGGAACTGGAATCATGAAAAAATTAGTATACAGACATCCTAAAAAGGTCGTTTTGTTTTCAGTAATCATTGCGGCTGGTCTTTTCTCTTTGGGTTGGTCTTTTGTGCCGCACAAAGGGAAATTTCACTCGCAAGCGGATATGGTAAAAATGCTGAATGGAAATCTTCCTGTCTATGATAATGGATTTTTTGTTGGCAGTGGCAGATGCGCTGGATGCCATGGTGTTGATCCTGTTGGTTTTGCCAACATAACATCTGAAGGTGAACTGGTTAATCCATCAGAAAATTGGCGTGCAACAATGATGGCAAACTCAGCAAAGGACCCATTCTGGAGAGCTAAATTATCCCATGAAATGGCAGTTAATCCTGCTCATGCGCAAGACCTCGTAAACAAATGTACCAGTTGCCATGCACCCATTGGCCGATACACCAATCTATTCAATGGTATTGAAGATTACGACATCAATCAATTGCCAACGGATTCTATGGCAAGGGACGGTGTCAATTGCAGTGCATGTCACCAACAAAGAATGGATCAAGTGGGTAATGACTTTTCGGGCGATTTGCATTTTCACACCGATACCATCTGGGGTCCGTATGTAAGTGAGGAGCAAGACTTTCCTATTTTTTATCAGGCCATGCAAAGTTTTGTAGGTTATACTCCTGTAGGAAGTCATACTTTTTCCAAATCAGAATCTTGCGCTGGCTGTCATACGCTAGCTACCCATACCGCCGATTTGGCCGGAAATTATACTGGTAATGATTTCATAGAGCAAGCCACATATCATGAGTGGTTGAACTCTTCTTATAAGACAAGCAATGACCCCGCAGTTCACCAAGAATGTCAAGATTGTCACATGCCTAAATTGAATGAGCCCATTGTGATTGCCTCAGGATACTCCTTTTTACCAGGAAGACAGCCCTATGCACAACATTGGTTGGTGGGAGGAAACACCTTCATGCTTGAACTCATGAAGAACAACATCGATGCACTGGATATCACTGCTAATGCTGGTCACTTCAATACAGTTATTGCCAGAACACAAGATCAATTGCGCTATCAAACCGCAGAGGTAACACTCAATACTGGCATCATAGATCAAGACACCGCGCGATTTGATTTGAGTATCAAAAATCTTGCAGGACATAAGTTTCCAAGCGGATATCCAGCAAGAAGAGCCTTTGTTGAATTTGTTATAACAGACAACAATGGTCAAGAGGTATTCCGCTCGGGAGGTGTCGACAATGAATACAGAGTAATTGGCGAGAACTCAACTTTTGAGCCTCATTACAATGTGATTAACGCACCAGAACAAGTGCAGATTTATGAAATGGTAATGGCGGATGTCAATGGAAATGTAACGACTGTGCTTGAGCGCGCCGATGATTATTTAAAAGACAACAGACTTACACCCCTTGGTTTCTCTACACAAGTTGGAGGGTTGTACGATACAACAAAAATTGTTGGCGCAAACTGGGACAATGATTTCAACAAGTTAAATGGCGTCGAAGGCACCGGTTCAGATATCCTTCATTTTCACGTTCCAATTCAGAACTTTAATTCTGGCGATTTTCATGTAACCGCTCGTTTGCTCTATCAAACAGCTCCTCCCAAGTACATGGACGAAATGTTTGCTTTTGACACACCGGAAATCAACACATGGAGAAACATGTATCTGGCGCAAGGTCCTGCACCATTTGAAGTGGCCTTAGAGGAGACCAACTTCACGCATGTGGGTATCGGAGAAATCAAAGCTAGACCAAGCATTTTTCCCAACCCCAGTTACAATGGTTGGGTTACCTTGAATAACCCTGGTGTTTTGATTCAATCGGTTGACATATACAGCAACGAAGGAAAATTAATCACCACCAAGTGGATTAAAGGAAGTTCACAACAAATAGAATTGCCAGAAAACAAAGGAACTTATCTTCTGGTATTGCGAGGAATAAATGAAAAACGATTGGTGAAAGTTGTGCGAGAATAAACGCACGTTTCATCACAACACTTATCTTAGCCCCATGCAAAAAATACTGGTTGCCAACAGAGGAGAGATTGCTTTGCGTGTGATGCGCTCTGCAAAAGCAATGGGAATTAAAACCGTAGCGGTTTACAGTGAGGCGGATAAAAACGCACCATTTGCCAAGTTTGCCGATGAAGCCTATTGCATCGGCCCTGCCCCATCCAATCAAAGCTATTTAAAAGGTGATGAAATCATTGAATTAGCCAAAAGCATTGGTGTGGATGGCATTCACCCTGGATATGGGTTTCTCTCTGAGAATGCTGTTTTTGCCCAAAAGGTGACAGATGCTGGAATTACCTTCATCGGTCCCAAACCGCATAGCATTGAGATGATGGGATCCAAGCTCGCAGCAAAAGCTGCCGCGCGCAAATTCAATATTCCCATGGTACCAGGAACGGAAGATGCGATAGCTGATGTGGAAGAGGCAAAAAAAGTTGCTCTAGAAGTCGGACTACCCATTCTGATTAAGGCTTCTGCAGGCGGAGGTGGAAAAGGAATGCGCATCGTGGAGAATATCGATGACGTAGCAGAGCAAATGGAAAGGGCTATTTCAGAAGCTGAAAGCTCTTTCGGCGATGGATCGGTTTTTATTGAAAGATACGTTACAGGACCTCGTCATATCGAGATTCAAGTTTTGGCAGATCAACACGGGAACATCCTATATCTTTTCGAGCGTGAATGCTCTATTCAACGCCGTCACCAGAAAGTTGTAGAAGAAGCACCAAGCTGTATTCTCACTCCTGAAATGCGCAAGGCCATGGGCGAATCCGCAGTGAATGTTGCACGTTCTTGCGACTATGTCGGTGCAGGAACCGTCGAATTCTTGGTGGATGAAAAGAGAAATTTCTATTTTCTTGAAATGAACACCCGATTGCAGGTTGAGCATCCGGTAACGGAAATGATTACAGGAGTTGATTTGGTTCAAGAGCAAATTAAAATTGCCCGAGGAGAGAAATTATCATTCACACAGGAAGACCTGAAAATCAACGGGCACAGCCTTGAAGTTCGTGTTTATGCAGAAGACCCTACCAATAACTTTCTACCAGACATTGGGAAACTCATCAGCTATGAGCGACCAACAGGCGAAGGGGTGCGTGTTGATGATGGATTTGAAGAGGGGATGGAAATCCCTATCTATTATGACCCCATGATTGCCAAACTCATTGTCCATGGAGCCGATAGAAATGATGCCATTGCCAAAATGACAAAAGCCATTGATGCGTATTACATCACTGGAGTAAAGACTACCCTACCCTTTTGCTCATGGGCCATCAACCACGAGGCATTTGTAAGCGGGGATTTTGACACCCATTTTGTCAAAAAATACTACACACCAGAGGTTTTGGATGAAACAGATGTTACTTTGGAAGAATTGGCTGCCGCATTGGCTCTTCACACTTATCACCAAGAGCAGCTCTCTATTTCTAGGGCCTCATCTGATGCTAAGAAAAGCGGACAATGGAAACGACGCTATGCTTAATTATATTTGAAACAATTAAACCCAAAAAATAAAATGAAAAAAGTAACCCTAATTGCAGCTTTGGCCTTGGCGGCTCAATTTGCATTTGCACAGTACAAAGTAGTAACCGTTATTGAGTCCATCATCCCAATGGGAATGGGACGCTCAAGAATGATCGAATCAACTACTGAGGTGGATTATAACGCCTTCACCACCGTAAGAACTGATGGTAAAGATTCCAAACAAGGTGATGTGGATCGCAGTGATATCAAAGTAACTGGATTGCGTGAAACCAAAATGTTGAACTACTTCTCAGGTGTTGGTATCAACTTCCAAAACATTGCGTCTAACGATGCTATCATTATGTCCAAATTAAATGAGATGGATGCTCAAGGTTATGACTTGGCTTTTGTTGCTAGCGGTGTAGAAAGCGATGCTGGTAAAGAAGATGGTCAAGGAATTTTTGTAACCCGCTTGTTCTTTAAGAAGAGAAATTAATTTTAATTTGTTCTCGAAAGGTCGCCTCTTGGCGGCCTTTTTTTTTGGACCTATTCCGGCTATCCATTACAAGTCCTCGGGACGCTGCGCGTCCCTCCGGGCTTTTCATTGCTATCCGGGGTATTTCGTTTTCATTGCCGTAGGCGAAAAGCATATCCCAAATTAACCAACCACTTTGGTTTAAACCCGGGGTTGTAAGGCGCTCCCAACAAATCATCGTCATTTCCAAACAGCTGAGGATATTTTCCCAAAACATAACCGCCCTCAAGTTGAAAAACGGATTTACCAGCCATTAACTCTATCAGCGCCTTAGTCTCCACTTCATTGAACCGTAAATAAAAATCAGGGTGATCAATGCGGAAAGTTCTCGTGAGGGATTTAAATACTACAGCTGCCTGAATTTTATTGGGCCTCACTTGATACATAACCTTCATATTATTCGGAAGCGTACCAAATATTTGAAGCCGATCACTCAACTTCCAATCCACACCCACCAAGGGCACGACAAAAGTTCCAAAAAACTCCTGATTCACATACAAACCCAGTTTGAACTTTAATTCGGGTCGCTGAGTCCATGTGGCCAATGAATACAAACCGTATTGCCATGCATCCCGTTGATCAAAAGTTCTGTGATGACCTGCTGCCCATTTGGGTATGACCAACGCCGTCCATTTTAATGAAGACTTCTTTCGCGATGTCCACTGATATCCAAAAGGAATGGACAATGACCATACATCGCTGCTCCAAGCATCTTGTTGGAATTGAAGTCGCTCAAATGAACCCCTTACCAACAACACATCCCCATTTTCCCTTACAACAGGAGCCAGCATATTCACCGACGTATTGGAAAGTCTATTCAACACATTATCACTATCGGAAATTTGCTGATGCTGAACAGACAACAGCTCTGTATAAAATTGAGCCGAACAAAACACCCCAGAGGAAGTGAGAGCACTGAAAATAGCAATTGTTCTAAAGTTCACAACGCAATATCGACAAAGGTTGTGGTAAAGTCAAGAAAAAATTTGTGGGCCATACCGGAATCGAACCGATGACCTCTACCATGTCAAGGTAGCGCTCTAACCAGCTGAGCTAATGTCCCAAGGGGGCAAAGATAACCCATGCCCATTAAAATTCTTACAAATTATTGAACAAACTCAACACCAAACGCTCATTGGATTCTAGACCTTCCTCAATGATGCGATCCATCCAAACACTGTAGTTAGCTCGTTCCATCAAAATTTGTGATGACCTAATGAACTTCTTTCTCGGGCCATATTGCGTTTCTGTTTCAAAAGATAAATTGAAACCCAACACCATGACCCTTTTGCCAAAGCTGTTAACCTTATTCACCAAATGTTGAAACTCCCCATCACCGCCGATAATTACCATAACATCAAATCTGTCTTGTGCTGCCAAAGCAACTCCCTCCGCTGTAAAGGCAACATTGATGGGTTTGTCTAAAGGTTCTTGTGTCTCATTATCCAAATGGATGGGACTGTAATGCAATTTCACCCCTTGATAGACCAATGAATCTTCTGTTTTGCGCTCACTGTTCATGATCTCAGTGCGCTTCTGAGGGTCTGGATAACGGGATTCAAATGCATTAGAAGAATAACGTCCTTTAAACCAATGCGACTCAACGATGGGACACATGTGGTATTTAGAATGTTCTTGCTGAGCTACTTTGTGTCGGATATACTCCATAAATCCAGAAAAGAAAAAACTCTTCCCGACTGAATGGTTGTGTTTGTAGTATGAATTAATCTGAAGGAAAAAAGATCCGTCAAAGAAAACGGCAATGCGGGTTGTTTTTTGATCGTTGTTATTCATGGTGATGATTAATTAAATGTATTTAGGTAAGTAACAAATAAGAGTCGTAAAAGTTTTATTGTATTTCATTCTTCATCCAATCCATGACTTCATCATGAACCACCGAGAACTGGTTGCCCGTTGACATGTTCTTAATATTCACAGTTCCTTTGGCCAATTCATCTTCACCAATGACCATGACAAAAGGAATATGTCTATCATCCGCATACTTGAATTGTTTCTTCATTTTTGATTCCTCCGGATAAAGCTCTGCGGGAATTCCATTGCCCCTCAATGAATACAAAAGCTGAACGGACTTTTCAACGGTTGATGAATCAAAGTTTGCAATCAACACCTTTGTAGATTGCTCAATACCTTCCGGAAACAAATTCAATGTCTCCATGACATCGTAGATTCTATCCGCTCCAAAGGAAATGCCCACGCCGGATAAATCTTTCACACCA
>JBEISW010000141.1:0-6034 GCA_040375215.1 Crocinitomicaceae bacterium
GAAATGACCATTCAGGTATTATATGAAGATATCCGTTAGAATAATGAAACTTAATATGGACAGGTATGTAAATATCATCCTTAATTATCTTGTAACTCATTCCCAACTAACGTTGGTGAAATTTTATTTCTCCATAACTATAAACTTTTTTAGGATTATTTTTTCTTCTATAGCATGGTTCTTTTTTAAAAAAACCAAATACTCCCTGTGTAGGAGTACCTTCAACCCATCCTATACCATCTTTTACTGATGCCGCAAACGAGAAAGCCCATCCGTTCTTCAATTTACCTGTATTCATTCCAAAAGAAGTTCTGCTAAATGCATTTACTGCAAACTCCTGCTTTACCTGAATTCGCCTCTTTTGATCAATTCCTCTGGTAATGATATTCATGGTTCCTCCGACTGCTGGAATAACCAATTTTGAAGCACCTAATCCTCTTTGGATTTGCGCCGTTTGTGTGACCAAATCTAAACCGAACCAATTGCTCCAGTAAACTGTTCCATTCTCCATATCATTCACAGGCACTCCATCTAGCATAACCGCGACATTGGGCCCAGAGAAGCCTCTTATCGTAACCCGTGCATCACCATCTCCACCACCAGCTCGGGTAGCATATGCCCCAGGCGTGGTATTGGCCAATGTTGCCATCTCTCTTCCTCCCAACTCCTCGTCAATTCGCTTCATGTCAATGTTGGAATAGGCAACAGGCACCTTCCGGCCAACAGCCAAATCAGTTACAATCAAAAGTTCTCTTTGATTAATGAGAATCAATTGTACATCCATATTAATGGGTGCCGTTCCAAAAGAAACCTCCAACATCTGTTCTTCATACCCTACCGCTGAAAAATAAATCTTTTGCACTCCTTTGGGCAATTGCGCAGAAAATTTGCCATTGATATCCGCAACAGCTCCTTTGTCTTTTTTCTCTCCCCAAACCAAAACGGCCGACGGAATAGTTTCACCTGATAACGCATCCGTTACGACACCTGAAAAATTATTTTGTGTCCAACTTACAAGGCTGGTCAATAAGAAAAAAAGAATGATGATTTTTTTCATAATCGCTGGAAAAAAAAGGGGCTCTTGCCCCTCTTGATTTTTACTACAAATAGAATTACTTGATCAACTTCTTTCTCTCCACGCTTCCATTTTGGAAAACAACCTCCACCCAATACATACCTTCGCTCAAAAACTGCACATCCAAATTCAACATGATGTCATTGATTTCATTTCTTCGTGCAACCAAATGGCCATTCAACGAATATACACTCAATTGATCTATACCAGACTTGGCAACAATACTCAACAAACCATCTTTAACCGGATTTGGGTATAGATTGAAGCCCCGTAAATCAACAATGTTGTCTATGCTAGCGGGATCACAATTACAAACGTGCGACCCTAAAAAGTCAAAAGTATTTGCAGGCAGTGTATCATATTGTGCAAAAACATCAAAACCTTGTGCCACCGTAGGATTACTCATGACACCTTGTGTTACCTCAGGCTTTCTTTTCAAAGTATGGTCTGCTGAAGCATATAAAGTATTTCCATCAACATCCACCCCATAAGGACTCCAACCTTGTACTTCACCCGCTCCAGCTCGACCGAATAAATCAACCAATACTTGACCGTTACTTTTTACAATCGCCAAGGCATCATTTCCATTGAAATACATGGCCCATTCACCACCATCGTAATTGGGTGAAACAAAAGTGTCCGCTTTGGCCTGAAGTTCGTCCCAAACAGGATACTCTTGACCCGTTCCTTGGGGATCTCGCTTGTCAATAACCACTACAAAAACATCATATGGCTCAATAGACTGACCGTCGAAGTATGTAATACTTCCGTAGGTGCTCGATCCATTCTGAAACCTAACAATTCCATATCCGTCTAAAGATTTAACCTGATTGGTAGGATTATAAATCTCCACAGCTTTGTTATTACTCCAGCCCTCAACGATTTCAGACATAAAAACTTCTGAACACTGAGCGCTTGCACTTAACGCAGCAGTGATGGAAAAAAAAGACAATAAAAGTTTTTTCATATTTTCTTGGTTAGCGTGCAAATGTACGATTAAAATTTATTCTGACCATACATCGGCCAGATTAAAAATATGTAAACAAACGAAAGCAAAACAAATATCATCGAAAATTCTCTGTTCTGCCAATAACCTCTTTAAAATAGGCTGTGAATACCTGAGCTCCTTTATCGTTCAGATGTTGGCTGTCAAAAAAACAACTGTCCGAAAGTTTAAAACCCCTGAAATCAAGTAATAAGAATTCAGGGTGTTTTTCAAAAAAAGCTTTATACGCCACCTCAAAATTCTCAGGTGCCGAACAGTGGTATGGACATCGAATAAATCTCAATTTAATTTGAGCATCGGCACACATTTCATCAATGCGATACAAGGCTTCTATGTTGTCTTCATCTGGATTCAAAGGTTCCTGCTGAATTCTAGGAACCTCCAAAGAATCGCATGATGACAACAAATGATTACCAACTTGACGCTGATATCCGCCCCAATTTAGAAAACCAAAGAAAGATTGACCATCCTCGAGGAAAATTCCTGTTATCGTCTTCTTCAAACCAATAAAAAAACTTTCAACATAACGCAAATGATGAATCTTGAAAGCCTCCCAATGATAATTCAATTCCAAAAATGGAAACAATGATGCTACGTGCCTTTGAACGCTTTCAGCGGACCAAATCCATTCATTCATTCTTGACTCCAATTGATTCTCACTCAGTTCGACACACACTATCTTAATTTGCGGATTCCATTTCAATAGCCATTTCAATTTTTCCTTTGTATAGAACAATGGTTCTGCTGATCTAGAAAAATTTTTTAATCCAAATATTGGATCGTCTTTAATGGCGCATTCAGGATGACTATTTCCTAAAACAAGGACTGTCGTCTCTTGTGGCAGTTTGAATGCGTAATTCCTTTGAATATAGGCCACCAAGAAAATGGACATTGATGCACAAATCACCAATAAAACAATTCCCCCCAAAACAAGACTAACAATCAGTTTTCTCATGGATAATACTATTGTACAATGATCTTTGGCTTTCTACTCTCCTCTTTAGAATCAAGGATGTGCTTACTACATCATAGTCAACAAATAAAACCACAAAATGTCAAAATTGCAAAATATCTTCGTCCCATGGCAAAAACAAAAACCGCTTATTTCTGCAGAAATTGCGGACACCAATCCCCACAATGGTCTGGAAAGTGTCCAAGTTGTTCAGAGTGGAACACTTTTGAAGAAGAAGTTATTCAACGCGGGAGTAATGAAACAAAAGCCAATGCGGGGATGGTTAGAATAAATCAACCTGCGCGTACCGTGAAGGAATTGGAGAGTCAAAACTATCCGCGATATGCCATCCAAGATCAAGAACTGAATCGTGTACTGGGGAATGGACTGGTTCCTGGCAGTCTGATTTTATTCGGAGGTGAGCCTGGAATCGGAAAATCAACCCTACTGCTTCAATTGGCTCTTCAACAAAACAGCATGACCGTATTGTACGTATCTGGAGAAGAAAGTGAAGAACAGATCAAGATGAGGGTTGATCGCGTTGGACTTCAGAATGATTTGTGTTGGCTGGTTATGGAGACCGACATAGAACAAATAGAGGCACATATCGCCCAGGTTAAACCCCAGTTGGTTATTATCGACTCCATTCAAACTTTACAAAGCAAGCTGATTGACAGCGCGCCAGGGAGCGTTTCTCAAATCAGAGAGAACGCCACAAGACTTTTGAAAGTTGCCAAGGAAAACAACATTGCCATTTTCATGATTGGCCATATCACCAAGGAGGGGTCAATTGCAGGGCCCAAACTTTTGGAACACATGGTGGATACTGTTTTGCTGTTTGAAGGGGATAAGCAGCACGTTTATCGCTTATTAAGGACCACCAAAAATCGTTTTGGATCAACTAATGAATTGGGAATTTACGAGATGCAAGGAAGCGGACTGAGGGAAGTTTCCAATCCCAGTGAATTGCTCATTCAACAGCATCAAAATGGACTTTCAGGATCGGCTATTTCCGCTGCTTTAGAGGGAATGCGCCCGATGCTCATTGAAATTCAAGCCCTGGCCAGCACCGCTGTTTACGGTACTCCTCAGCGAAGTACAACCGGGTTTGATTTGAGAAGATTGAACATGCTTTTGGCGGTGTTGGAAAAACGATGTGGTTTTAGACTCGGCATGAAAGATGTCTTCTTGAACATCGCGGGTGGAATCAGAATGGAAGACCCAGGAATGGATTTGGCCGTAGTATCGGCCATCATTAGCAGCAATGAAGACATTGCATTGCCTGAATTAACTTGCTTTGCAGGAGAGGTGGGATTAAATGGTGAAATCCGACCCGTTGCTAGAATAGATCAACGCATTGGTGAAGCCAAAAAATTGGGCTTTAAAAAAATAGTTATCCCAAAACACAACAAAGAAAGTGCGTACTCAGGCATTGAAGTCATTGCCGTAGGAAGAGTGGATGAGTTGATTTCTGCTTTATTTGGATAAATCAATAGCAGTAGATTGCGCCCCCCGTCGAACTACAATCCGCCCCTGTTACACTATTCAGTGCATTGTAATTATTTTCCCATCTCAAAACACCCAGCAATGCAAAAATCAAAGCCTCTTTGCCATGAACTAAATTTCTGTCTGGAATCACCATCTCCATGTTCGTCAAATGCGCTTTTACCCGTTCAATAAAATAGTCATTAAAAACACCACCTCCTGTCAATAAAGATTGTCCCACCCATCCATTCAAGGCCTTGGCCAGCTGCATCGCAGCATGCTCGGTCAATGTGCACATAGCATCATCTGGAGAAAGTTGAAAGTGATCAATTATTGGAAAAATATATGATCTCACCCACTCCACTCCCAGCGATTTTGGGGGCGGTTGTTGATAATACTCCAATGCATTCAGGGCATTCAGACACGCTTGATGAATTTGAGCTGATCTTGACCAATTTCCACTTGCATCATAAGGAGCTCCCAATTTTCGCGCATATTCATTTAAAACAATATTCAATGGACATACATCAAATGCATAACGTTCTTTATTGATTGCGTAGGAGATATTCGCAAATCCACCCAAGTTGATGCAGAAATCATATTCCCCAAAAAACAGCTTGTCGCCAACAGGAACCAAAGGGGCACCTTGGCCTCCCCAGGCCACATCCGTGGTCCTAAAATCGCAGACAACCGGCAGTTGGGTTTTAACGGCAATATTGGCCCCCAATCCCATTTGAAAAGTAAAACCATTATTGGGTTGGTGAAAAACTGTATGACCGTGAGAGGATACAAAGTCTACCCGAAACTCCGGGTATTTTTTCAAAAACAATTGCGCGCGTTCACCAAAAACATTTCCCCAATGTGCATGCGCTTGCATCAGCTGAACAGCAGTTAGATTGGTAATGTCCTTTAATGATTCTATTTCTGTCGCATTGTATGATGATGTTTCAAAGCCCAGAATTTCATAATTCCATTTTTGGTCAAAAAAGATCCGACACAGCATCATATCTAGACCATCGCAGCTGGTTCCGCTCATCAATCCCAAAACCACATAGTCTCTTTTGTTCATGGCACAATGTTATTTCACAAACGGCAAAATGACAAAGTTTTTTGTCAAAGGCAATTATGGCTTTTCTTTGCACAAATCAATTTTATCGAACAATGCATTTCGAATTATCAGAAGAACACAAAGCAGTTCAGATTGCTGCACGTGAATTTGCACAAAACGTTTTGAAACCAGGCGTTATTGAGCGCGATGAACACCAAAAATTTCCCGTTGAAGAGATCAAGCAATTGGCCGAATTGGGATTCATGGGAATGATGGTTAGCCCCGAGTACGGCGGTTCCGGAATGGATACTTTGAGTTATGTATTGGCGATGGAAGAAATTTCGAAAATCGATGCATCTACTTCAGTGTGTATGTCCGTTAACAACAGTCTTGTGACCTGGGGGTTAGAGGCTTTTGGAAATGAAGAACAAAAACAAAAATTCTTAACCCCATTGGCAAATGGTGAAA
>JBEISW010000183.1:0-4745 GCA_040375215.1 Crocinitomicaceae bacterium
AATCGTATCGCCAATGCTATAGCTCCATAGTCCAGCATTGGTGCTCAAAATGAGTGCATATTGAACATTTTCTTTGACTTCCCACAGAGGTATGCGTTTTGGATTTTGTTCATGGTACTGCGACACCTCAATAAACTCATAAAAAATACCAGCATTTGTATTTAATAACAAATCGTCACGGTGAATATCATCTTGGTAGGCAAAGAATCCTTCACTGGCGGGGAAGGTTTCAACTGTGTCAATTCTCCCTCCCATAAGGGACTCCATTTTTTTTCGGTAGGGTTCGTAATGAACACCTCCGTAAACAAACAAACTGAAATTGGGGAAAATGGATTTTATATCTTTCTTACCACTCCGCGCAATCAATCGCTCAAAATACATCTGAACCCAACTGGGGATGCCTGAGATTAGGCGCATGTCTTCTCCCAGTGTCTCACGCGTGATGGTATCAACCTTGGTTTCCCAATCTTCTATGCAATTGGTTTCATATTTCGGCAGTCGATTCTTTTGTAGATATTTGGGCACGTGGTGGGCTACAATTCCGCTGAGTCGGCCCACTGCGATGCCTGCAGGCAAATAATCTAAAATGGGACTGCCTTGCAAAAAAATCATTTTCCCATCCACAAATTCCGCATTACCACTGGTTGCTATATAGCACAACAAAGCATTTCGAGCTGCAGAAATATGACTCGGCATACTTTCCTTGCTGATAGGGATGTACTTTGCTCCTGCTGTGGTACCGGATGTTTTTGCCAAGTACATCGGTAATCCTGGCCACAACACATCCTTCTTTCCTTCCTTTACGTTTTCTATGTAAGACAAAAGATCCTCGTATTCATGAATGGGATTGCGCGCTACAAAATCATTGTAATCTTGGATTGCATTGAATTGATGATCAAGTCCATATTGCGTTTGGCTTGCACCGCGAACCAATTGAAGCAAACAATTCTTTTGGTTCTGATCGGCGTTCAGTGCTTCTTGTAGAATTCTACCACGCATCCACCGCGCAAGCGGTTTGGCGATAACGGATTTAATGCCCATTATTTTTTAATAAACGAAAGGACTTTCTTTTTGCTTTCATGAACTATAACCATCTGATAGCATCCCGTTTGAAGCTGTTCAATGTTGATTCCTTGTTGTGGATTGTATTGACCAGCATGGATTTCTCTTCCAGCGACATCCATAATCATTACTTGGCAAGAATGATTGTAATCAATACCTTGGATAAACAAATTGCTTTCTGCAGGATTGGGAAATAGAACCCATTGCGACCAATCTATGTTTGGAACGTAAGTAGTAGTGTCTGGATTGGCATTGCCAGTGTCCATGCAGGATTGAATGCGGATAAGCGGAATTTGGGAAAGAAAAAAGTATCCTTCGTTGTTCTTAATCCAGCTGGTGTACAAATCAGCAGGATGACTCATGGCAATGGGAACATGGTTGGTTCCTGCAGTACTTTCAATGGTTATCCAATAGGGCGTATTGGCTTGCAGTATAACAGTATCAGCAAAATTTAAATATTGAAATTTGGCCTGTTCTCCAAGTGCATTCAGTTGATTGGTTGCGATACTGACAATAGGAGTTTCAGCTATGAATTCCGTCACCAATGAATCTCCATAATTGAACGAATGGATTTTCCCTCTGATGGTTGCATTAGGATCCGCGTTACTTCCAATGGCAACGGCTATTGCAGATACAGGCATATTATAGGTGGGAAGAAAAACATTTCCCAATTCAAAAGCATTGTCCCAAAAAATCTCAGATCCTTCATAAATGTCATTGACAATGCCGCGATCTCTTGCCAAAACGCAAGGTGAAATTCTGAAATGTGCAGTGTCTTTGTTATTGACTTCAGATGCTTCCATCTCATTTTGAAGTGTGCGGTAATAGACAGAGTAGTTTCCTGTATCCTGAGCCATGGCAAATTGCCCAGCTCTTATTTCAGCAGTACTTCCAACGGGCAGCGTAATTGGATCAGTGGTTGTTCCATTGTACAATAATGTGTTGGTTGCATCAGAATACAACTGGGCATTCAATGCGCAACCCGTTTGAGCTAGGCCTCCCCAGTTTTCAATCTGTGCACTGAATTTTAAAGTCGGTGACATCGGTGCTGGGTAGATGCTATATTCCATCCACTCAAAGCCAGTGGGGTGCGCTGGATCAACAAAATCAAAATCTCCGTATGTGGTGGAATTTATTTTTAGGTCGTTCGCGGAAACTTCAACCACTTGCATATCGTCCAACATCCAGAAGTAATAAAGTCCTTCATAGACAAATCGGAAACGAACATCGCTGTTTCCACAGATGTTGCTTCCCAAATAAATTCTTTTATTCTCAGCATTGTCGGTAGATGCGGCCAATGGTATGTTGTTGGTATAAAGCATTGACCAATTGCTTTGGTTGACGCTTACCTCCACACGCGTGTTTCCTTGGTAAAATCTTAGGAATTGTTCCCACTCCAAGGCTGCGAATTGAACATTGCTAAGGTCTAAACTTGAGGTTGTTAGATGAGCCAAATGAGGTCCAGGAACGGGTCCAGTTCCAAAGTTGGCAGGTATGCAGGGCAGTGAATCATTGTCCCAATAATTGGAATCAAAAATAATGTACCCGTTGTTTTGAGTGGTACTGTTCATGGGCTCACCTAAAAAGTTATTGGTGCAAGCACCTCTTGAACCAACAGAGATGTCTGGTGTGGTATTGGGGCCTCGGTATTCCCAACTTGCTCCATTGGCTTCTACATTTGTCCAGCTCGATGGGATGCCATTGGCAAAATCCTCTTGCCACAAAATGACTTCTTGAGCTGTTGTTGAAAAATACAAAACGGCCAAGAGGACAGTAAAAAATGAGTTAGAGATTGTTTTCATATGCTATTGAGAGAATGTAATTAGGTTGTTTTAGACAATGGACAATAAAAGTAGTGTATTCGTCATTTGAATTTTGGCAACGAATAAAAATCTTATCATCCGATGCTTCAAAAAGTTCAGCAGATAAATCATGACTGAAATCAACGCCTTGGCCATAGAATTTGTAGATAGCCTCTTTGGCAGACCAAAGCATCAGATAACGAGCGTCTGTAATGCTGTCTACCAAATATTCTAATTCACTTGGGTTGCAGAATTTTTTTCGCACTTTGAAAATGCTAGGGTGTGGTGTTTGAATATCTACCCCAAAAGTTTTTTTTGACCAAGCAAAACAACCCAGTCCATTGGAGTGGCTGATGCCCATGTGGTGACTATCGTTTTTAAGGCCTGGCTTTCCCAGCGGTTCTTTTTCAATGTCATCCCATGACCATGGAGGGGGGATGAGGGTATCAATCATGTCAAATTCTATTTGACGATGGGGATGTATTCTGTGTGACCTTAAATGATGTGAAGATGGAGCCGGTGGAGAGGAACCTTCCCAAATTCGAACATTTACATCATTAATTACTAATTCACTGATCATCAAAAAGATTCCATTTTTGTTTATCGTTGGAACGCAGTATCTTTGTATCAAATTAAAAAATATGCTAACTGAAACCAAGATGAACTACAAAGTTAAGGACATGGGACTTGCCGAATGGGGTCGCAAAGAAATTAAATTGGCAGAGGCAGAAATGCCAGGCTTGATGTCATTGCGCCAGGAATTTGGAGCTAGCAAGCCGCTTCAAGGAGCGCGCATTGCAGGTTGTTTACACATGACCATTCAAACTGCAGTATTGATAGAAACTTTGGTTGAGTTGGGAGCAGATGTTTCTTGGAGCTCATGTAATATTTTTTCTACACAAGATCATGCCGCTGCTGCCATTGCTGCTGCTGGTATTCCGGTTTATGCTTGGAAGGGAATGAATGAGGAGGAGTTTGATTGGTGTATCGAGCAAACTTTGCACGCTTTCCCAGAAGGACAATCTTTGAATATGATTTTGGATGATGGTGGAGACCTAACCAATATGGTTTTTGATCGTTACCCTGAATTGGTTTCAGGTATCCGTGGTATTTCTGAGGAGACAACCACAGGTGTTTTGCGTTTGTATGATCGTGAGAGAAACGGCAGCTTGTTGTTGCCAGCAATCAACATCAATGATAGTGTGACCAAATCAAAATTTGATAATAAATACGGTTGCAGAGAATCTTTAGTAGATGCCTTAAGACGTGCAACAGATTTGATGATGGCAGGTAAAGTAGCCGTTGTTGCTGGATATGGTGATGTTGGAAAAGGATCAGCAGATTCTTTAAAAAATGCAGGTGTTCGTGTGATTGTGACGGAAATTGATCCAATATGCGCATTGCAGGCGGCAATGGAGGGTTATGAAGTGAAGAGAATGGATACTGCCATTGCAGAGGCGGACATTATTGTAACAGCAACAGGAAATCACCAAATCATCGTTGACCGTCACTTCAAAAACATGAAGCACAATGCTGTTGTTTGTAACATTGGCCACTTTGACAATGAAATTGATATGGCTTGGTTGAACAACAATTACGGCAATACCAAGGATACCATCAAACCACAAGTTGACAAGTACACCATAGACGGCAAGGACATCATTGTTTTGGCTGAAGGACGTTTGGTGAATTTGGGATGTGCTACTGGTCACCCATCTTTCGTGATGTCGAACTCATTTACAAACCAAACATTGGCGCAATTAGAATTGTGGCAAAACAGCGCAAGCTATGGAAATGACGTATACATGCTTCCAAAACATTTGGATGAGAAAGTAGCGCGTTTGCACCTTGCGAAGATTGGTGTTGAATTAGAGGTTTTAC
>JBEISW010000279.1:0-3036 GCA_040375215.1 Crocinitomicaceae bacterium
AGTGTATTTTCTTTCTTCAACTTTCTTGGCAAATTGCCTAATATTTCTGCGAACATTCCGTTTACCTTTGTGTTATTGGTAAATAGAACTTTTCCGAAATGACCGAATATAAAGCTGGCCCCCTGTTATCACAAATCTTGGAACCCAAAGACCTCAAAGAAAAGGTCAATGAGAAAGATTTACCCCAATTGTGTCAAGAATTGCGTCAATTTATAGTTGACATTGTTTCTGAAAAAGGAGGGCATTTTGGTGCCAGTTTGGGTGTAGTAGAAATGACAGTGGCCCTTCATTATGTTTATAATACCCCTTATGATCAATTGATTTGGGATGTAGGTCATCAAGCATATGGTCATAAAATTCTTACGGGAAGAAGGGATCTTTTTCACACGAATAGAAAGTACAAGGGTATTTCAGGATTCCCAAAGCGTTCCGAGAGTACTTATGATACATTTGGTGTTGGTCACAGCTCCACATCTATCTCTGCAGCGGTTGGAATGGCAGTTGCATCAAAAGTCAAAGAGGAGAAAGATAGAAATGTGGTGGCGGTGATTGGTGATGGAGCGATGACTGCAGGTTTGGCCTTTGAAGGATTGAACCATGGTGGTATCACAGATTCTAACATTTTGGTTGTTTTAAATGACAACTGCATGAGTATCGACCCCAACGTGGGGGCCCTCAAAGAATATTTGACAGACATTACAACTAGTCATACGTACAACAAAGTAAAGGACGATGTATGGCAGTTGTTGGGTAAGGTGAGTAAGTTTGGTCCCAATGCTCAGGCAGTGGCCCATAAAATCTCAGAGGCACTCAAAGGCTCTTTGATTAAAGAGAGCAATTTGTTTGAATCTTTGAAATGGAGATATTTTGGACCCATTGATGGTCATGATGTAAACCACATGGTCAAGGTGATGGAAGATTTGAAAGATATTCCTGGTCCAAAAATATTGCACTGTATTACAAAAAAAGGAAAAGGTTATGCACCTGCTGAAGCAGGTTCTCCAACCACTTGGCATGCACCAGGAATTTTTAATAAAGAGACGGGTGAGATAGTCAAGGTGGTGCCAAAAAATCCTCAACCGCCCTTGTATCAAGATGTATTTGGACACAGCATCATCGAGTTGGCCGAGAAGAATGCCAAGATTGTTGGTGTTACGCCTGCAATGCCATCAGGAAGTTCTTTGAAGTTCATGATGGAAGCTATGCCCAAGCGGGCTTTTGATGTGGGTATTGCAGAGCAGCATGCGGTGACATTCAGTGCCGGTATGGCCACGCAAGGTTTGGTTCCTTTTTGCAATATTTACAGTTCTTTTATGCAGCGTGCTTTTGACCAAGTGCTGCACGATGTTGCTATTCAAAATTTGAATGTTGTTTTTTGTTTGGATCGAGGCGGTTTGGTGGGGGCTGATGGCCCAACGCATCATGGCGCTTATGATTTGGCCTATATGCGTTGTATTCCCAACATGGTGGTTTCCTCACCGATGAATGAGCAAGAACTTCGCAATTTGATGTACACAGCCCAAATGGAAAACCAGGGACCATTCACCATTCGTTATCCAAGAGGCAACGGAGTGATGACCGATTGGAAGACACCATTTGAAGCTGTGAAAGTGGGGCAAGGTCGTCGGTTGAAAAACGGAACTGACATTGCGTTTTTGTCTTTAGGTCCAATCGGTAATTATGTGACCAAGGCCATTGCCGCTTTGGAGCAGAATGGAGTGAGTGTTGCCCATTATGATATGCGATTTGTTAAGCCCATTGACGAGGTATTGTTGCACGAAGTTTTTGGTAAGTTCAAGCACGTCATTACTGTGGAAGATGGATGCATACAAGGAGGAATGGGATCGGCCATCTTGGAATTTATGGGCGATAATGGATATGCCAGTCGCGTCAAGCGATTGGGTATTCCGGATAAGTATATTGAGCATGGCACACAAGATGAATTGTATGCAGAGTGCGGTTTTGATGTAAACGGAATGATTGCTGCGGTGAACGAGATGTTGGAGTTGTCTATCGCTGTTCAAACGGCTTAAAAATGGAAATTGTCAATCGCGTTGCGGGAAGTGGATTGATTACGATTGACCTCCAAGAGTTGGTGGATCAAGCCATATTTGAATGTATCGATATTAGACCTGCTTTGTGGCAGGGATTAGCCCTGCGAGAAGCAGATTTAAAATCGTTCACAGAAGAATTGCTTCAACAAGATTTCACTAGTAAAATACTTTGGTTAGATGTTCCAAATGATATTGTTGTGCCCCAATGGGCATACATTTGGATGCAATCCAAGTTGTATGAAAAGTCAAAAGGTTTTTTTCTTGGACCATTGATTGAGGCGCAACGGTCCTTTCTAAAAAACCATGTCATGCATCTCCAAGAAGCGGACTGGTTGGGAAAACGTGTGGTGATCAAAGGATGTACAGATCATCGGGTAACGCCGGAAGTTCAGATGATGTTGGTTAATCGCTTATTGCCTTGGGTCAAGAGTTTGATGTATGGTGAACCGTGTTCTACGGTCCCATTGTTTAAGCGGTGATTGCGAACGCTGCATTTTTTTACAATTATTATCCTAATTACACATGTTTTATGCGAATTGTATACAATTACAAATGTTCCGATTTAACTTGTGTTTCAACAAATATTCCCTTTTTATAGGCTTATATGCACCTTATATGTTTCTTTTTTTTGAAATTCATTTGATATAATGTTGTTCCATGAAACAACAAATATTTTTAGAATCCGACCAAATTTACAGGGTAACTTGGGTCGCTCCGATGGATGGAATGTTCTACAACCAACTGGAAAGTCAATCATTGAACGCTGAGTACCTTCAGGAGCAATTGGAAGGGGCAGGTCAGTTGTTGGGATGGGTCATGGTACCTGGTCAATGTCATATTTTAATACAACTAAGGACAATGAGAAAAGGCGAAGGTGTCTTGGTTTTTTCTGAGAAGATAAAAATGATTTTTGGCTTGGCTTTCTTTTTTGAGACAGATCGCCGATACAGTGCCAGGTGGGTAACGCCAAAGTTTTTATCAT
>JBEISW010000044.1:0-11113 GCA_040375215.1 Crocinitomicaceae bacterium
AGACAAGGCGGTGAGTAATTTTTTTTTGGTCCAAAAGACAACAAATGGAATCATGACACTCAGAACAATCCATCCGGGAGTAATCTTGGCTGAAAATCCCAACTGAATCACTACCTCTGCTAAAAGGGCCAATAAGAAAACGCTCATCCACATTGACCCATTGGATTGACTTTCCCTATTTTCATTGATGTCTGTAATGATGACCAATGCGCTGATAAGCAAAAAGGAAACCACAAAGGCGCTCCAAAAAAAATGAACCTCTTGAAACATCATTGGAATGGTAGCCCAAACGGACCAACACCAAGCAACTGAAAACGTTTTCAAAAAATAAACATCCCTACTGGACCAAGTAATCATCTTAAGCAATGCCTTGGGATAATAAACCAAGGCGATTACAGCAGCTGAGCCAATCATGACAATAGGCAAAGTTGAAAGAGCAGATTGAGGATTAAGCTGAGAACTCTGTATAATGTAGGCGACAGCTGACAAAATAAAGCCATACAAAGTGGCGAAACGATAAGGGCTCTTGCGTTGATGCTTGGGCCAACGCAAAATCAAATAAAACAATGCTGAAGAAATGGCAGCCATTGCCACGATGGGCATCGGAATGCGACCCATGAAAATATTAACCATTCGCTCAGCGGTCATCCAAGCTGACATATAAAAAACCATGGCTATCCCAGATACCAATGAATAAATCCACCACCAATTGCGCTGTATCCTCTCCATTATTTGGTCATCAAGTAACAAAACAAACCGGTAACCGAACCCAAACTTCCCCAAATCATCGCCTTATTCAATCGACGCCCTCTAGCAACAGGCTCAAATCCTTCTGCATACAAATCGTTGTATTTCAAAGCCTCATTGCTGATGTGATGTTTGCGTACCCTAATCTTTCCGGGAATATGTGCCAATGTGAACAACATGGGAGGGCCAATAAAAGACATAATACCATCACCACCCACGTAACTGATGGCTCCACACATCAAAAATCCAAGAATAGCGGTGTGTCTTGCCTGATAACGCTGAAAAGCATCCTTCTCTCCCAACAAGAAAATACGCATTTCTTCTGCTGAATAGCGATCCCCCAATGTAGTGTCCGGGGCATAAAAGACAACTTCTTTGCCTCCCTTGGTCACACTAAAAACCTCACTGCGGTGCATCTCCGCTTCCTTCCATTTGCCATACACTCCGCGGTATCTGACTTTCACCATCAACGTAGAGTCTAAAAAAACCTCTCCCCTCATTTCTCTGCCATTCATCAATTGAACCTCATCCATCGGCTTAGCCGAAGAAAAGGCATCTGGATTTTCTTTTCCTTTGCTCAAACCCTCTTCCTTTTCTTTATGACGCTTAAACTGATAAGCCCAGCCTGCCGTAAATACAAAATCTTGATCACCAGTATTTTGATCTTGCTGAATCAAATAACCCAACTTCAAACTTTGATTTTTGTTTAGTTCTCTACTCAGACCTCCTTGCCAACGCCAACTGGTGTAGGCCAAGTCTGTAGTATTAAAAAACAACTCGTGAGAAGTGTAGAAATTCAATTTTTTAGAATAGGCATACTTCAATGACGCCCGTGCTCTGCTCACAGTGCGTGTATCCAAGTCTACCTTATCGGAAAAATCAAAATTGGATTGTCCCCATTGCTGTCTTAGCAGCATGCCCAACTCCCAATCTCCAATGTTAACTTCACCTGATACACCCAACCCCCACCTTTGACGGTAACTCAAATATTGCCAATCCTGCCGGATTCCAGCCCTAAATTCTGCTTGCAATTGAACACCTTTCACAATCTTCTGTTGCACACCAAAATCAGAAAACGCTCCTGAAACACGTGACAAATTTTCATCCAAACGCAATTCAGGTGCAACATAAAACACGCGCCCATCCTTACCGTCGAAACTGACCTTGGATGAAAACCAACCTCCAGCATCTTGGGTATACTGGGCGTTGGCCTTCACTAAAAAGCAAATCAGTAAAAAAAGAATGCTACTTCTTTTCATATACCACAAGAGGATCTATTTCTTTCACCTGA
Organism: Crocinitomicaceae bacterium; assembly: GCA_040375215.1. GTDB lineage: Bacteria > Bacteroidota > Bacteroidia > Flavobacteriales_D > Sanyastnellaceae > CAMCTV01. The sequence continues at coordinate 2,039 of JBEISW010000044.1, forward strand.
TCACGCTCTGTAATTTTCACCTTAGCTACTATTGCCATATTGGAAAGAACAGCTGTGGCCGTTGCAGCAGTATCTTGAGAATAAGTATAAATGGTGTAATCACCTTTTCTCAATCCAGTAAATGAAAATGCTCCCTCGTAGTTGGTTACTACTTTATCATCTGGTGAAATGTTGTCACCATATACAATGTACACCTCTTGGTCCATGGCAGGCAATTGCTCTTCCATGGCGGTGGATGGATTGCTCAATACGGTGCGGTATTCTCTATTGATGACTCCTTTGATGGTCGCCAATCCTCCATCTCCAGCTTCTTTCTGACATTGCGAAAAAAGCAAAAGCGCGCCAATTCCAGCAGTAAAAATGTACTTTCTCATAACTCTTTCAAACATAATCATTTTTTTTAAATCACCAGCCGGTTGTGCACAGGAATTGCCAGCGCAGCCATCGATAACCGCACATTCTTGATTTGACTCAATGCTTGATAACATTGCTCCAATGTTGCCCCCGTCGTCACCACATCGTCCAAAAGCAAAATGTGCTTCCCTTCCCACCTGCCTGGATCCAGCACCTCAAATGGATTTTCAACGGACGAATTCCGCATGATTCTCGATTTCAAAGTTTGGCTTTTGTTTCCCTTGCGCTTGATGAGTATTTCTTTTTCCAATGGAATATTCCATCGCTCACTCATGGGTTCTGCTATGCAATCACATTGATTGTATCCTCTTTTCCTTTTCTTCTCATTGGTAAGTGGAACTGTTATGATGGCGTCCCACTTTGGCCTTCCATATTGCCACTCAATTTTCTGAGCCCACCACTTGCCCAAAGCTATTCCAACCTGCGGACAGTGCCGGTACTTCAAACAATGCAAGGCATCTCTCACAGGTCCGCTCTTCTCCATTTTCAAAAAAATCCATTGCTCCTCCCACGAGCATCGACCAAAAAAAATCTTCCGCATCTGAGGATGATTGCGCATGGCCAAAGAATGTGGTAGCGCATTCAAACAACGCATGCATAGTCCATCTTCATGTTGGTACAAATCCCATCCACATTGGGCGCAATTTCTGGGATAGAAAAGCCGAAACAAGGCCAATAGGTATTGCGACATCTTTTGCATGACGCAAAATTTCAAAGAACCCAGTTCACCCGCAAGCATCATATAAGGTGCATATATTTTCGCAATTGCACTGATATGTGTACTTTTGCGCGCACATGATGACCATCGAAGTTTTAAAATCAAAAATTCACCGGGTAACGGTCACGGAAGCGGACCTCAACTACATCGGTAGCATCACCCTAGATCCGCTGTTGATGGAAGCCGCCAATATGATCGAAGGAGAAAAGGTTCATATTCTCAATTGCAACAATGGCGAACGTTTTGAAACTTACATCATTACCGGCGAACGCAACTCTGGGGTTGTTTGTTTAAATGGTCCTGCTGCAAGACGTGTGGCCGTAGGAGATATCGTTATTGTTTGTTCATACGCATCCATTGAATTTGAAGCTGCAAAAACCTTTAAACCTTGGATTGTTTTTCCCGATACTGCATCCAATAAAGTTTTAGTACCATGATCAAGGGCTTAAAATATGCCCTGTTTCTTTGCATAGGCATCGGATTAGCATATTATGCCTCTATGGACGCCGATTTTGATACAATTTGGAATGCGGCTGCCAATCTGAATTGGGGTTGGGCCTTCCTTTCCATGTTGGCCAGCTATGTCGCCATGATGTTTCGCGGATGGCGCTGGCGCATTTTGATTGAACCGCTGGGATACACTACCCGAGCATCAAGCCCAGTCCACGCAGTTGCCTTTGGTTATTTGATGAACGACTTGATTCCTCGCTCAGGTGAAGTAGCCCGCTGCGCAGTCCTCAACAAATCCGAGGAAATTCCAATGGACAAATTGGTAGGAACTGTGATCCTTGAGAGACTAGTGGACACGCTGAATCTATTGATGGTTATCGCCTTGGTTTCTTGGCTCCAATCCGATGCGCTTGTTGCTCTTTGGAACAAAATCACAGACGCCAAAGCAGCCGCTCCCGGTCAAGCTCAAGAAAAAAACTATTTGTTAACCTATATCCTCTTTGCTGGATCTTTGGCTACTTTAATCGGTTGGTGGGCACTAAAAAAACTCCAACACATCACATTCTTTGGAAAGATTTATCATTTTGTCCTTGGTGTTTTGGATGGTTTAAAATCAATCTTGGCATTGAAACAAAAAGGATGGTTCACCATCCACACAATAGGCATCTGGGTGTGTTGGTTATTGATGGCTTACTTCATGATGAAAGCATTGGCTGATACCAACTACATGAGCATGTCGGATGCGTTGTTCTTTTTGGTTGCGGGTAGTTTTGGTATGGTAGTGCCTACTCAAGGTGGATTAGGCGCCTATCACTTGACATCCAAATGGGGATTTGAGGCCCTAGGTTACGCCGGAACATTGGGGTTAACCTTTGCTTGGATTTCTTGGTTAGGCAAAACCGTTATTGAAATTATCGTGGGTGTGATTGGTTTTGTAGTTTTGGATCAACGCGCAAAAAAGAAAATCGTTGATACCACAACTTGATCAATGGAAAAAAGAAGGTAAAAAGATTGTTTTTACCAATGGCGTCTTTGACATCTTGCATGTTGGACACGTTTCCTATTTGCAAAAAGCCAAAGCCTTGGGTGATATTCTCATCATTGGCCTCAATGATGACGATTCCGTCAGAAAATTAAATAAAGGTCCTGAAAGACCCATCAACGATGAATTGGCGCGCAAGACCGTTTTAGAAGCCCTGCGTGCAGTGGACGGGGTGGTCATTTTCAAAGAAGAAACTCCCTTGGCATTGATACTTTCTATTCAACCCGATGTATTGGTCAAAGGTGGCGATTACGATCCTCATCAAACAGACCCTGCACACAAGCAGTACATGGTAGGATCAAAAGAAGTCAGATCTTGGGGCGGATTAGTAGAGGTGATTGACTTTGTCGCTGGATTTTCAACAACGGCCGTAGTCAATAAACTCAAAGCTTAATTATTGCGCTGAGAATCTGAAAACGATTGTTCCATTTTGATTGGCCTTCCCCAATACAGCATTAAAACGCCATTTCTTAGCATGTGCCAAACTCTCATCCAACAGACATTCAAAATCTGTTGAGGAAGGATCAATGCTGGCCGACTTGACTTGCCCTTTGTCATCTACGACAACATTCACCTTCACCATTCCACCTTGTTTACAACGATAAGTGGGCTTAGGACCATTGCTTACCGTTCTTCCTGCCAAGCTCCATTCAGCGGTTACTGCACCTGCAGTATTCCTTCCTGAGGGCGGTGTTGGATCTTTTTCTGGTTTATCGGGATTAACTGGATTGGGATCGTTACGGGTAGGCTTGGGATCGTTCTTGTGCTTTTCCTTCAATTCATCAAACGTGCGCTTGGCGTATTCCTCCGGAGACATTTCATTGCGTTGACCGGTATGGTCATAAACACCATCACCCAACTCAGCGCCTTCCATGGACATCACATTGCGCAATGGCCCCTCCTGCTGATCCCCATTGGCAGAGGGGGTCTCCTCCTCAAACTGCAATGGAATCTCTTCCTGGATTTCTTCATTCACTGATGCCTCTGCGGCATCGTATCCATTGGAAGTAGTAAAAAAGACAATGGCAGTTGTAAAAACTTGAATAGACACCGCGATGAGCAGCGCCTGCATGGCCCATTTCCAGCCTCCAGAAGGTCTCTCCGACAGAATAAAATCCAAGTTTGTCTTCACCCAATAAAGGTAAACTGATTTTTGATTGAATAAAAAATCAATTTTCAGCTTATATTTGTTTAAATACTGAAAACAATGAAAAAGATTTTTGCATTCGTAGCCTTCATGATTTTGATGGCTGGTGTAGCTTCTGCTCAAACGCAAAACGCTGCCACTAATACCAATACTGAAAAGAAAGAACAAGTTATCAAAGAGAAAAGCTCTTGCGGCAAGGCAGAGAATGGTAAAGCTTGTTGTTCAAAAGACAAAGGAGTAACCGGTTCAACTGAAAAAGCGGCTTGCTGCTCTAAAGGTGAGAAAAAAGAAGGTGCTGCTTGTTGCTCTAAAGACCAAAAAAAAGAAGGTGGTAAGTGTTCTGGAGATGGACATAAAGAGGGCACTCCTAAGCCTTAAAAGCAATCTGAAACCAATTGAAAAGAAGCATTTATATGCTTCTTTTTTTTATCAAACAAAATGAGGACTAGAGAATTAACCTTTGTTTCTCTTGGTGAAAACTGCTTGATTGATGAGATTCTGAAGGACTTAAAACTACGAACCGCTACTCACCCATTTGGCAGTGGTAGATTCAATATTGAGTATATCACAGAGATTTGCAAAGAGGAATTCGAACACTTTCTAGACGATCAATTCTTGTACTACGCAACTGTTGAGAACAAAATTGTCGTTAAAAACAATTTTTATAAATGTAAACACAATATTTATGAATCATCCGTATGTCATGACGTTGAATTCACACATCACGATGTATTCAAGCCAAATGTAAAAGAGTCCTTTCTTCGGAAGATTGAACGATTCAAATACGCAACCGATCAGCCTTCAGAATACGTATTCATGTATTATCATCGTTTTAGCAGTAACACCAACATTGAAATAATAAAAGCCCTGCTAAAGAATTGGTCGGATTGGATAGAGAATAAGAGTTTAATCAAACCTAAAATAGTTTTTATACACCAGAAGCTAATTGAAAATAAAGAAGAAAGAAAAGTATCCGTCAATGATTTTTCCTGCGGAAAGGAAGTGATTTTGTACACACTAGATGTTTGGTCAGGCGCTGAATTGTGGGCAGCGGCAAAGGACAGAGATCTCTTCAATTCTTTTTTTAACAGTAAAGAAATATTAAAGTGGATTTACGGGAGTAACTGGATACTCATCCTCATTAATAGAAATTTGAGAAGATTCCAAATCAATCTGAACTCGCTGTTAAAACACTTAAAGGGTTTATCCCAAACATTGCTCAAATCAATAGTATTAAAATCTAAATGATATTCCAATATCATTATTGATTTCCTTAATGTCAGGTCCCTTGCCCTGACTATCCAAGTATTTCAAGGCAAACTGAGCAATGTCATTTCGATTCCATTGGTCCATGTTGCAATCAAAAATCTGAAGCAATGCTTTGAGATCTTTTTGCGACAACTTGGCTCTTTTCTCTGAATCATAAAGAAACACGGAAATGACAGCCAAGGAGGCCAATGACGGTTTGGTCAAGAGATCCTTCAGAGAAGGATCCGCATCTATCAAACTCCAAATGGCGGGCAGCAATGAAGTAGATTGAGTGTTGCTTTGGTATTTCTCTACAGCATTTTTAAGACAAATGCGCAAATCATGTTCATCCCAAGGTTTGGCCACATAGCGGTAAATTTCACCTTTGTTGATGGCGTTGACAACGGCTTCGATATCCGCATAGCCCGTCACCAAAATGCGCACTGATCGGGGGAAATCTGGGAGAATCATTTCAAAAAACTCTACTCCGGAAATGTCCGGCATTTTCTGATCGGACAAAATGACCGGAACCTCATTTTGGTTCAGGTACTCCACCGCTTCACGTGCAGATGTGGTGGTAAAGACATCGTATTCTCTTCTGAATAAAGCTTTAAAAGCTACCAGGTTGTTTTCCTCATCGTCTAGATAGAGGATTTTAATTTTTTCTTCGCTCATAGGTTTGAATGATTAGCGTTGATGGGCAATAAAATGGTAAAGCTAGTTCCTTTGTTCCACTCACTATCGATTTGAATTTCACCGCCGTGTTCTTGAACAATTCCCAAGACAATGGAGAGGCCAAGTCCCGTTCCCTCACCCACTTGTTTGGTGGTGAAGAAAGGATCAAATATTTTCTTTCTAACCTCCTCTTTCATTCCTGTTCCGTTGTCTTTTACAACAATTTTAATGAAATCATTTTCTTTGCTGGTGTTTACCTCCACCGTACGTTCCTCAATAGATCTTCCCTCCATCTTGGTAGCATGCACGGCGTTAGAGATGAGGTTCATCAACACTTGGTTCAATTTTCCTGGAAAGCAATGGATTTGCGGCAATGAAGTATCCAAATGCGTAGATAAAGTTACTTCTTTTGACGTGATGTTTTTCATCACCATGAGTGTGGAGGTGATGCATTCATTGACATCGGCCAACACCAGTGCATCACGGTCCATTCTTGAAAAGACGCGCAAAGAGCGAACGATATCTGCAGTCCGTTTTGAACCTTCATCAATACCTTGGAGCAGTTGGTAAATTTCCTTTTGCAGGTAATCGATGTCCAGCTCTTTGTATTTCTGTTGCAGCGCGTTCCATTTGGATTGCAGGTCATCCATGGGCAGGCTAGGATTGATTTGAGAAATAATCTCAATCAGTTCATCGACATCACGTTTGAGGGGTTGCACGTTGGAGCGAACAAAGTTGACGGGATTATTGATCTCATGGGCGATCCCTGCTGTCATTTGACCCAAGGAGGCCAGTTTTTCAGACTCCACCAATTGTTTTTGCGTCAATTGGAGATTGGCCAACGTTTTTTCGAGATCATGGTTGGTAGAAGTAATCTCTCTTGTTCTGGCCTCTACTTCTTTTTCAAGGATCGCATTTTGTTCATGAATAAGGCGTTGATTCTCCTCCATCATCAAAATCGCTTGCGCCTGCGACGCCTCCTTTTCTCTTTTCAAAATATTGATTCGATCCGCCAATGCGAGGGAGAGGAGGATGGCTTCAATCATCACTCCAACTGGTAACGAGTACTTCGTGATATTAGAATATGTAACTATGCCATAATCCTTCAAGGCATACAATGTGACGCCAATTAAAAAAGTGGAAAAGGCCACAATAAAATATCCAGCGGGCCTATATCCTTTTTTCATTGCGTTGTATGCCGCAATCAATAATAGAATTGACAAACTTGCATTCGCATTAATAAGATTAAAACTGTAGTCATTAAATCCTAGTAATAAAAAAACAATTACAACCGCATAAGAGCAAATAGACAATATAGAAATTCTATATATCCATTTTGAGTACTTTTTTATAGACAAAAATTGTAAAGTAAAATAGATAGTTATCAGGCCGCTCAAAGCTCCAAAAAACAAAACCCATTCGCTTCTGTACCCCATCAAATCCTTTAAAAACAATTCAAGCTGTCCAAAAAGACATAATTGAGTAAGTAACAGAATAAGTACAAAAAATACATATATTAAATAAATCAAATCACGAGTACTGAGATAAATAAACATATTGTACAATAACACCGATAACATTATCCCAATAAAAAAGAAAAAGAAATTCTCTATTTCATTATTATCTTTTTTAATACTTTCAAATCTTTTGAATGAAAAAGGTGCGATTATAGGTGTTTGGGATTTAACCCTAATCAACAAGGAATCTGCACCCATTTCGTTAATTAAAGTTTGCGAATACCCGAGATTAATAGACTTCAATGGACTCACTAATTGATTCTCAACGGAAAAAAACTCTACTGTATCTAACAAAGGATTTTCAATAGAAATAGCAAGCTGCGAATTGTAAATCTGCGTTATAACAAAGTACTTAGATTGATTTGTTAAGCCCAAATTGACGAATTGGCTTGATAAAACTTCAAAATGAGAATCGTCCTTAGCAATGCTACAAAGAGTCGTTTCACTTCCTTTGTAAACCGATATGGATTGGGAAAACAATTGAACTGAACTGAATATTAATAAAATAATACTTAATTTTTGCCTCATATCTCAAAGTGAATTATTAAGTGTTTACCTCGATCATTGAATTCCTGAGAAAAAACGCGTTTTTCCCGTAATCTTTTAATTTTTACCTGCTCGTCCTCCTTAGCATTGGATAAATCAAATTTATCCTGCATGTAATTTATTGTACTCATCCACCTTTCATCTGGAAATGGAAACTTTCCTTTATCGCCCAAACTTTCAAATGCTCTAAAACCGTAATCATCTGCAAATCTTGAAACAAAAGGGGAGCAAAAAGTAAATACACTTTTCGGTGATAAAAACGCTGCTGCCGCAATTGAAGTTCTTATGATATGCTCACTTCCAAGACCTAATCCGGCAACTGCTCGCGAATTCCATAATCCTGCAATTTCAATTATACCTCCATTACTCATTGCCCACTCATCGATAACAACGTAGATTCTCGGTTCCAATTGACTTAAAAAAGATTGCAAAGGAAGAGGGTCAATGCCATCCCATATATGAAGGCGTGCTCCACCGAAACAAATCTCGCCATCCATTGATTCTGCTACAAGCAAATAAACTGAGTCCAAATTTTTCCAATAATCATATCCCTTTGAAAGAGAAACTCCATTTAAAAGCAACACCTCTTCGTGTCCATGAATATATCTTCCAACAGTTGCTTGATCTTCTGTGGCTTTGAGAAACCTTAATCTTACCTCGTTAACCTCAGACAAAATCTATAGTGTTTTTAAATTCTCACAATTAATATAAGCTCTTTGACTTAAAAGAGTCTCTCCTAACAACAATCGCCTTAGCACACTTGAGACATTCCCAGCACCACTTACAACATCTTCCGCTAATTGAGGCCAGGAAGATATTGACTTACCTATTTCCATAAATGAATAAACAGATCGTTTAGACGCTGTTTTTAACTCGCAAAATTCGGCAATAATCTTACCCGCATTAGACCTCAACTCATCATCCGAATAATCATCAAATTGAAATAGAAAAGAATTGTATTCATTCTCAAGATTGTAATTTTCAATATCAAGCATTCCTCTGTCACTCGTATGCATTACCAATGGAATCAAGCTTTTCTTGGCATATCGTCTTAAATTCATTTTAGTTCTGAGGGAGTCACATTCATCAACAACTACATGTAATTTATCCTCATTTGAACCAAAAAAATCATCAATATTTTCAGCGTTTATGCCGCTTTCGAAAACATCGACATGAATAAAAGGATTTGACTCCTTTATCCACCTATATACCAAATCAACTTTAGGCTTACCGATATCAAAAACGCCCCAATCAATTCGATTTGTATTGGAAATGTCTAAAGAATCAAAATCAGCAATTTTAATTCTTCCACATAATC
>JBEISW010000191.1:0-4590 GCA_040375215.1 Crocinitomicaceae bacterium
ATTTTCACTTCAGAAGCTGTAGTGATCATGAAGTTAACGTTGGTTTGGTTGTTGGTTGGGTTAGGGTATGCTTTCAAGGCATCTTGGTTCAGAGAAACTTCTTCTATGCTAACAACAGAATTTGTAGCATTGATAGATGCCTCAACACTGCTGTAATCGGTGGAACCATCATAAATCCAAACATCTGAAAATTGATTCCCCTGATTGTCCAATGTTCTTACGTTTACAAAACCATCTGTTCCGCCTGTCCACTGAGCTCCATGTAAACCATCTCCATGGGCGTCAAAAATAACAAAAGTATAACAACCGGTAGTTGGAAGTGCAACAAATTCGTTTACGGTAGACACAGCAGCGGGGGTATTTACACTATAATCCATGCTTGAAACCAGTGCATTGGTTTCATCAAAAATAGCCCAAGCACACTCTTGTGGGTATTCGTCAAATTTTATTTGAACGTGAACTTGTGTAGTTGAAGGAGTTGTGACTTTGTTTACATTTTGAGTCATGGTTGAATTAGAATTGACAGCATCTGTAGAGGTTACATTGATCGTAATGTTTCCTGTTTGAGCCAATGTCACAGCTGGTAGTGTGATTTCTTCTACCTCATAACTCAAGAGATTGCCAGTCCATGGCAAAGTAACGGGTGCTGACAATGCAGAACCTGAGATGGTCATGGTGCAAGATGTCAATGGATCAACTCCGTAGTTTTTGATCACAAGGGTTCCCAAATCCAGTTGGTTGCATGTGGAAGTTGCACCGTTGTAGGTAGAAGCAAACATTACATCAACAGGTTGGGTAGCTGATGCGCACGCGATTCCGGCATAAACTTCATCCGCGTTGTTATCAAAACTGGTGCCATTCCAAGCTGGTTCCAACTCTGTTACGCTGCGGTCTGGGCAAATTTGGTATATGGTTGGGAAATAACCAATGTTGTAGTCTAAATTTATTTGATTGGCCACAGCGGCATCAGGATTGCATACTGGGAAATGAATAAGTGTATCAGAAACTATCGTTGTTCCGATAACCAAGGAATCATAACTCGGAATATAAATGATGGTATCTATTACCTCTGAAGTAGTGAAATACGCTGCTATGGTATCGTAGTCATAGATAATTTCATTCTCAAAAATTGTGCTGTCCACAATGTAGATTTGTTCATCAAAAAAAGTAGTATCTGTTGTATATAAAGTATCATTCACTTCTGGAATTACAATAATTGTGGTATCGTATATTGTTACATCTGTTGGAAATGGATTCAAGTACCAGTTGCCTTGAGATGGAATGGTTTGCCCCCCAACTGTGATGGATTGTCCATTCATGGAGGCTTGTGTTGTGGAGGCATCTCCGTCTAACCAAAATACCATAACATCATTGGTTGTATTGGCATCTACACCAGGAGCACCTAAAGGTCCATGGTATTTGTACACGTCATCCAAGGTGCCTGATTGGTGGTAGGCCCAACATGGTCCACACCAAGTAGCGGAGATATCCAAAATGACCGTTTTTCCTTGATCAAGGTAGTCATACAAACTGTGCGTGACACCGTTTTGATCTGTGACAGTAAAGTTGTATGCGTGTCCTCCGTCGGGAAGCTGAGCATACGTTAAGGCTGTGGTACATACAGCCACTAAGAAAAGTAAAATTTTTTTCATTGAAATAATTTTTAAGTTGCGCCGAAAATACAAATAAATTTCTTTGACGTATCCATTTTTTACGTTAATCTCATTAATTTTTAACAATGGTTTTTTCTATTTTTGGAAAATGAAAACAAAATTGTTCACTTTTGCTTTGGTTATCGCTTCTTTTGGCGTTTCAGCCCAGAGTGTTGGATTTGATTATCCTGTGTCATTGGTTGAAGGAACGTTGTCCAATTTACCAACAGGCGAGTTGGAGGCAGATTGGGGTGTGATTAATTTAAGTGCAGTTCCCATCTCTCTTAAAGCCAGACGCCAAGTCATTAATGAAGTGGCGGGTTCTTCCAATTATTTCTGTTGGGGTGTATGCTATGATGCAGCAACCAATGTTTCACTTTTAGCGCTCCCAATTGCTCCTAGTGATACCAATCACACTTTTTATGCGCATTATCTTCCAGATGGCAATGCTGGTGTAACCACGATTAATTATCGCTTTTATGTGGACGGAATGATGAGTGACTATGCTGAACAAGCTGTTGTATTTTGCGTGGATGCAAATTGCACTGCGGGTATTGCTGAATATGCAAACAATGCTTCCTTGAAGGTTTTGGGTGCTCAGCCCAGTCAGGGTTTGGTTTCTATGCAATATGCAGTGACTTCAAGAAACGCTTCTTTTGAAGTTTGGAATACGCAAGGTCAATTGGTTAAGCGTGTTGGTATTAAAAACAACAATGGCCAAATCTTCCTCAATGCGGATGAATTGGCCAATGGTGCTTATGTACTTCGTTTATTGAATGGCAATCAAACCATCTCTAAGCACTGGATGGTGCAACACTAAATTAGTGTTTGAAATGTCTCACTCCTGTTGTGACCATGGCCATCCCGGCTTGGTTGCAATAGGCAATGGACAAATCGTCTTTGATTGATCCCCCTGGCTGAACCACACTTCTTACTCCTGCGTTGAAAGCTATTTCAACACAATCAGGGAATGGGAAGAAGGCATCACTAGCCATTACCGAATCTTCTAAACTCAAATTGAATGCATGCGCTTTTTCTATGGCTTGCTTGAGCGCGTCGACTCTTGACGTTTGTCCTGTTCCGCTGGCAATCAATTGCTGATTCTTGGCCAGCACAATGGTGTTGCTTTTGGTGTGCTTCGCTATTTTATTGGCAAAAATCAAATCCCTCATTCGCTCTGCACTCACCGCTTTTTCAGTTACCTGTTTCATTTGTTCATTTCCTTCGATAACGGCATCTGCTTCTTGAACCAGGATTCCATTTAATGCGGAACGCACCTGGATGCCTTTTGCACGATCTTGTTTTTGAACCAATAAAATTCTATTGGCCTTTCCTTTCAAAAGCTCTAAAGCTTCTGCTGAATAGCTTGGCGCAATCACGACTTCGCAAAATAGCGAATGAATTTTTTCTGCAGTTCCTAAATCAATGATTCTGTTGGCAATCAATACACCACCAAAGGCAGAAACGGGATCACAAGCAAGGGCTGTTTCATAAGCTTCATAAATGGTAGATCTGGTTGCAATTCCACAGGCATTGTTGTGTTTTAAGATGGCAAAAGTGGGATCATCGTTCTTGAACTCATCCATCAAAGCCACTGCAGCATCAACATCCAAAAGATTATTGTAACTCAATTCTTTTCCGTTGAGTTGATCAAAAAATCCAGCCAAGTCGCCAAAGAACGAACCTTTTTGATGTGGGTTTTCACCGTATCGCAATGGAGTAGATTGGCTTTCAGAAACTTTTAACGCACTGTTTTTTCCTTGGTCGAAATAGCCAAATATTTTGCTGTCGTAGTGAGAAGAAACTTGGAAAGCTTGACCAGCCATGCGGTGTCTAAAAGATTCATCAGTTTTTCCATCATTGTCTTTTAATACACTGAGCAAATCGCTGTATTGATGCACTGATGGGATAATAACAACATCGTTGTAATTCTTGGCAGCAGCGCGAATTAAAGAAATTCCTCCGATATCAATTTTCTCAATGATGTCCTCATGAGAAGCTCCTGCAGCCAATGTTTTTTCAAAAGGATAGAGGTCAACAATCACGCAATCGATGTGTTGAAGGCCATGTTGAGCAACGTGTTGTTGGTCTCCGTCATGGTTTCTTCTGTTCAATATTCCTCCAAAAACTGCTGGGTGCAATGTTTTTACTCGACCGTCTAGTATTTCTGGAAAGTGAGTGATGTCCTCCACGGGAGTGACAGGGAAACCCATTTCTTCAATGAATTTTTGAGTTCCGCCAGTACTGAACATCTGAATATTCAGACGGTGCATTTCCTGGATGATGGGGGCTAGACCTGTTTTGTCAAAAACAGAGATAAGTGCTGAGGTAATTTGCTTCATGTTCGAATTAAGAAGCCCACAAAGATAAGTGGATTCATTGGGCAGGTGCAAAAAATAATGGACGCAAAAAAAGGGAGTGACCTCCCTATTTTCAATCATTTCTGAAGATGAATTATCTTAAATTGTGGTAAACGGCTTGAACATCCTCATCTTCTTCAATCTTTTCAACCAATTCTAAAATGGCATCGGTTTGCTCTTCATTCAATTCAGCAAAACTATTGGGAATACGCTCCAATCCAGCTTTTTTGGGAGTGATGTTCATGTCTTCTAGGGCTTTTGACATATTGCCAAAATCACCAAAAGCGGTGTACAATACTATTTCCTCTTCATCGCGTTCCATGTTTTCTAATCCATGATCGATTAATTCCATTTCCAAATCTTCCCATGACGGATGCGCTGCGGGATCCAGCCGAAAAACGCCTTTGCGATCAAATACAAAACTCAATGATCCGCTATTGCCCATTTGACCGCCTGCACGGTTGAAGTACAAACGAATATTGGCAACGGTTCTGGTGGGATTGTCTGTGGCCGTCTCTACAAAAATGGGCACACCAAAAGGTCCGTACCCCTCATAAGCCACCTCTTCGTAGTTGCTG
>JBEISW010000089.1:0-7899 GCA_040375215.1 Crocinitomicaceae bacterium
GCGTGCCATTGCGGCGTGGATGGTTTGTTTGTTTCATGCTTCTTTTTTGTTAAAGGAGTATTATCCATTCACGTATGATGTGCTGTCTTGGGGGCAAGAAGGTGTTTATGTTTTTTTTATCATCAGTGGTGTTGTATTGCCCTGGTCCATGGATCAGTCCAATTACCAATGGCGTTTTGCGGGGAAGTTCATGCTGAAAAGAATGTTGCGATTGTATCCTCCTTTTTTGATTTCCGTTTTGATCTGCGCGTTTGGCTTTTATGGTTTAAAAGGGATGCTGGCTCCTGAAGGAATGACCAAAATGTTGCACAGTATCACCTTTGCCGCGCCATTCTTAGGAACCAAATGGGTCAATGATGTCTATTGGACTCTCTTTGTGGAGTTTCAATTCTATCTCTATTTGGCCTTCATTTTTCCATTTTTTATTTCGAAAAAAGTATGGACGCGAACGGCAGCTTTGGTATTTACTTTGGCGTTGTCTTTTTTGTCAAAATCGTTTGAGCCCAAAGTGGTCAAGGTGACTTTGCTTTTTCACTTGCCGGTATTCACCATGGGATATTATGTGTACCTGTATTTGAAAGGAAGAATTAAGGCGCCAGAGTTTTGGATGGGATTATTGCTGAGTACATTGGTCTGCTTGTATTTGACGGGTATTTTACACGGATTAAAATGGCGCATTGTGTCCACCGCATTGGTAACCGCACTGGTGATTGTTTTTGTCAAAAAAGGCAACAAGTGGCTGGATCAATTGGGAGAAATATCCTACTCCTTTTACCTCACCCACTGGTTTGTGATTTCTACTTGCAATCATTTCTTTTACCACGACATGCGCTCTCCTTTGGGTAGCGTATTGTTTTTCTTGTTGATTCAGGTAGGTTCTATTGCATTGGCCAAACTCTTTTATCAGGCCGTAGAAAAGCCTTCACTGCAATGGACCAAGATGGTGCGTTATACTACTGATCCGCCAAAAGTTTAAAGGTCATCCGGTGATGTGGGCAAGGCCCGCGCTCAGCAATGGCAGCTCGGTGCTTCTTGGTGGGATACCCTTTGTTGATGTCCCAACCGTAGTGTGGAAATTGCTGGTGCAATAGCGCCATGTGTTCGTCACGGTGAGTTTTGGCAAGGATAGAAGCTGCTGCAATGGATTTGAATTTGCTGTCTCCTTTCACCACGCACTGGTGAATGATGCCGACATAGGGTTTGAATCGGTTGCCATCAACCAAGATGAGCTCCGGAACAATTTGGAGCTGGTCGATACACCGATGCATGCCCGTGATGGAGGCGTTGAGAATGTTGATTTCATCTATCTCTTTTGGCAATACCGCAACAACAGCCCAAGCCAGCGCCTGTTCCTCGATGATGGGTCGTAATGCCTCTCGTTTGGCCTCGGTGAGTTGCTTGGAATCATTGAGCCAAGGGTGATCAAACTGATCGGGAAGAATGACAGCCGCGGCAAAAACAGGACCGGCCAAACAACCTCTTCCAGCCTCGTCACAGCCCACTTCAATGAGGTCTTTGCTCCACCTACTTTGCAACATGGCTATTCAATGTTTGTTGTATGCTATGCCAAAATAGATCGGTGGCTTTCTCCCAGGTATATTTTTCGAGAATCTGGTTTTTAGCCAGATGCCACTGCTGGTGTTGGGTATCAAAACGCGAGAGGATACCGAGTTGATGTGCCATATCGTCCACACTAAGCGCATCGGCATACAAGATGGCATCTCCTCCAATTTCGGGCATGCTGGAGTTGTTTCCGGCTACCACAGGAACATCACATTGCAACGCTTCAATGATGGGAATTCCGAAACCTTCATACAAGCTCACCATAACCAGTCCATTGGACGCCGCTAGGAGCGTCAATAACTCATCCCCATCTCTTCTTCCTAACCAGTGCACATTAGCGATATTTCCATACGCTTCTTGCGCGTCTTGATGGAAAAGCGCAGCACCAACAATGATGAAGTGATAGTCGGGATGATTTTTTTTGAACTGCTGAAACGCCTGTAGTATGCGATCTAGGTTTTTTCTGGGATGCAATGATCCAATAAAAATGAAATATGGTTTACCGTTGGTGTATTGATTTCTGATGGCTGCTTGATGCGCACTATCGATTGGCCCCCAATCGGGATTGGTTCCGTTGCAGAGGATATCTATTTTTTCTGAGGAAACACCAAAAGTTTGTTCAATATCTTTTTTCGAAAACTGACT
Source organism: Crocinitomicaceae bacterium (assembly GCA_040375215.1). GTDB lineage: Bacteria > Bacteroidota > Bacteroidia > Flavobacteriales_D > Sanyastnellaceae > CAMCTV01. The sequence goes on from JBEISW010000089.1 coordinate 2,209, forward strand.
TACCGTTGCAATGCGTGTTGTCTTTTTTACCAACGCGCGGGTGTGTTGGTTCCAGTAACGGGCGTATTTGGCGGGAAGCAGTTCTGGGTAATGAACAAAGTTAAGATCGTGGATTACGTTGAGTTGTGGACAGGGACAACGCATGGATCCGTGCCCATCAGGCGAAACAAAAATGTCTGCGTTGATTTTTTTTAGTTTTCTGGGTACACTCCAATCAAACCACCAATCAAAGAGCCAAGGGCGGCGAGCTGGAGGAAATAAGGTGTGACAAAAAACATTGTGACTTTTTGGAATTAAAGAAAAATTGGCGTGATCAAACAGCAGGTGGAATTCATGTTCGGGATGCCGCTGAATGAGGCGGACAAGAATTTCCAAAGTAAAACGACCAATACCCTCGATTTTACCGGGTTTGAGTAGGCGGGTATTGATTGCAATTTTCATGAAAAAAAAAGCCACGCGTAGGCGTGGCAATTTAGTATAATTCTGTTACGAACTCAATTATAAACGCTCGATTCCTTTGTGACGACGCTCATCAGAAACAGTCAATTTCTTACGACCCTTGCGGCGACGTGCGTTAAGAACGCCACGACCAGCAGCGTCTGCCATTCTTTTACGGAATCCGTGTTTGTTACGGCGTTTTGTATTCGAGGGTTGGTAAGTACGTTTCATAATCGTCAATGTTTTTTATAACGGGTGGCAAATATACAACTTTTCAACAATTTCCACAAAGGTTAGGGCTTCTTTTTTTTCAAATCCGACTTTTTTATCGGTTTTTCAAATTTGATAGGAAGTTTCTTACTGATTTTCAGTGCCTTACCTTCTACATATCCTTCCCCGCCAATGAGTATTTCATCAGCAAAAAGGATGGCAAAACCACTGGATAGGGCAGCTTCAAAGTTGGCTTCCGTGCCTGTAATTTTTAATAAGTACTCATTTTTGGATTTCTTTGGGACCAATACATGTTCCGCTAACCTGACCCTAGCCACCTTTCTTCCCTGCAAGGAAAGATCAATGTCTGCATCGGTCAATTCAACAGAAAAGCCATTGGGATTGTTGATGGTGACTTTTAAAGTACCTTCAATTCCCTGACTGCCAATCTCCTGAAATTCCAAGTGCCGCACATTCTCAACGGTGACATCCTTGTACACGTGACAAGAAGCCAACATCCAGCAAAACAGAACAACCCAAAAACGCATTACTTGGAGAAATTGTCAAAGAAATAAGGAATGGTTTCGATGCCTTTGTAATAATTGAACAATCCATAATGTTCATTGGGTGAATGCAACGCATCGCTGTCCAAACCAAATCCCATCAATACGCTCTTCAATCCCAAATCCGATTCAAACATCGCAACGATTGGAATAGATCCTCCGCCGCGGGTTGGAATAGGCTTCTTTCCGTAGGTTTTTTCCATTGCATCGCTGGCCGCTTTGTAGGCCTTGCTATCGGTTGGCGTTACTACTGGGTTTCCACCATGGTGTGGACGTACCTCAATACGAACGCCTTTGGGCGCAATTTTCATGAAATGGTTGGTGAACTTCTCCGTAATCTCCTCCTGTGTTTGATGAGGTACCAAGCGCATGGAGATCTTGGCAAAAGCCTTTGATGGCAATACAGTCTTGGAACCTTCGCCGATGTAACCACCCCAAATACCATTGCAATCCAATGTTGGACGCACGCCTGTTCTCTCGATCGTGGTGTAACCCGCTTCACCGTATACGGCCTCAATATTCAAATCTTTGCAGTAATCGCTTTCGCTGAATGGTGCCAAATTCAAGGCTGTTCTTTCCTCTGCAGTTAATTCCAATACGTTGTCATAAAAGCCGTCAACGGTGATGTGGTTGTTTTCATCGTGCAATGAAGCAATCATCTTGGCCAATACATTGATAGGGTTGGCTACGGCACCGCCGTAAACACCGCTGTGCAAGTCGCGATTGGGACCCGTAACTTCAACTTCCAAATAGCTCAAGCCACGCAATCCGCAGTCGATGCTGGGACAATCATTGGCAATAACACTGGTGTCTGAAATCAATACGATGTCCGCTTTCAATCGCTCTCGGTTGTTGCGGCAGAATGGGCCTAGGTTAGAACTTCCACACTCCTCTTCCCCTTCAATCATAAACTTCACATTGCAAGGCAATGTGTTGGTTTTGTTCATGGCTTCAAAAGCTTTGACATGCATGAACATTTGTCCTTTGTCATCACAAGAACCACGGGCGAAAATAGCGCCTTGAGGATGTACCTCGGTTACTTTGATGGTGGGTTCAAAAGGAGGTGTATCCCACAAATCAATGGGATCGGCAGGCTGTACATCATAGTGACCATATACCAAAACCGTTGGCAGGCTGGGGTCAATCATTTTTTCTCCGTACACAATCGGATGACCTTCTGTTTTACAAACTTCTACTTTGTCAGCACCAGCGTCGATGAGGTTTTTGGCTACCAAATCTGCACAACGGGCTACGTCTGCATTGTAGGCAGAATCAGCGCTCACGCTGGGGATTCTGATGAGTTCAAACAATTCGTTTAAGAAACGATCCTTGTTGTCTAAAATGTATTTTTGAGCTGCTTCCATGATCTTAAAATTTCGTTGTGCAAGATAAAGCTTAGTTCGCACATCACCACGTTATATTTGCCAACGAATGTCACTACTTTCATTTGAAAATACAGCCATCGCTTTCAAGGGGAAAGACGATGCCGCATTGCGCCGTTCTTATTGGCTTTTTAAGCTGATTGGAAATCCTTCAATGGTCAGGATAGGCGGGACTTTGACAAATTTTGCATTGGGAATTGGCTTTCCAATAGGATGGTTGATCAAGAACAATATTTTTGCGCAATTCTGCGGCGGCGAAACTGTGGAAGAATGCAAGGCAGCTTCGGCCAGATTGGCCGAGTATGGCATCGGCACCATCTTGGACTATTCGGTAGAAGGAAAAGAAAAGGAGTCGGACTTTGATGCCACAGCGGATGAGATTATTCGCACCATTGATGCAGCCAAGGGCAATCCGCACATTCCATTTTGTGTATTCAAAGTAACGGGTATTGCACGATTTGAATTGTTGGAAAAACAGAATGAAGTGGTTCGTGGTACTTTAACACAACTGGCAGAGAAGGATCAAGCGGAATGGAATAGAGTGGTTCAACGTGTGTTGCTCATCTGTCAAGCCGCTTATGATGCGGATCAGCGCATATTTATTGATGCAGAGGATTCATGGATACAAGATGCCATTGACGCTTTGTGTCATGACATGATGGAGAAGTTCAATCACCAAGCTCCTATTGTTTATAATACCGTTCAATTGTACAGACATGATCGATTGGAATTTTTGAAGAATGCGCATGCGTGGGCTAGGGAGAAGGGGTTGCATTATGCGGTGAAATTGGTGCGCGGGGCGTATATGGAAAAAGAAGGAAAGCGCGCAGCTGAGATGTGCTATCAAAATCCGATACAGCCCAGTAAGGAAGCTACGGACAACGATTTTAATGCGGGCGTTAAATATTGTTTGGACAATTTGCAAAACATGGCCTTGTGTTGTGGGTCTCACAATGAAGAATCGTCCATGTTATTGGCCCAGTGGATGGAAGAAAGGGGAGTTGTCAAAAATGACAACCGCGTGGCTTTTGCGCAATTGTTTGGGATGAGTGATCACATCAGTTACAATCTTGCTGATGCGGGATACAATGTTGTGAAATACTTGCCTTACGGCCCAATCAAAGAAGTGATGCCTTATTTGTTGCGTCGCGCACAGGAGAACACTTCTGTGAAAGGACAGACCAGTAGAGAGTTGGGGTTGATATTGAAGGAGAGGAAGCGGAGAAGGGGGTGATTTCTTTTATGATTTCATCAATTGTTTTAATCTGGTTCGGTAAGCTTGTAAATAATTTCGCTTGATGGTCTCATTGAGAAAGGAAGCTTGAATTAATTTTTCGACTTGTGTAGATCGGGAAGTCATCTTCGATAGTGTACCTTGAAATGTCTTTTTGGGAATATCTGCAAGCTCAGCAAGCAATGCGAATTGTGAAGCTATTTTTCCCTTTGTTAAGTTCCGAGGCAAAAGCCCGTCATAGAGCGCAAAATCTTTGTCAGAGACATGTATTCTGCTGTTGAGTAAATCGTAAGCAGGGCTTAATCGGTAATCCCCGAAGTTTGTTTCCAGAATGGAAAAGTTTTTTAAGTGTGCATCACCGTTGGAAAAGAGATAATTGAACATGATGATTTGAAACAGTTTAGGAGCCTCGGTAGGATAGGTGTTCAAGTATTTTTTCATGCATTCAAATAGAGCCAAATAGTGACCCGTGTATTTGTAATTTGAACCGTGAGTTTGTGCTGTTTTTTGTTCCAATGAAGCAAAGTCATCTTGCCCTCTTTTGGTACCATCGTCATTCACATCAAATCTTTTCGTGATGTAACCGGGACTGCCATCTTGAAAGAAAATGAGTGCGTTTTCAGCGGTTTCAATTCCAAACACTTGTTTTGCAATCTGCATTGTGAGGTGCTCGTTGGCAGGCATTTGGTCTTTGTTTTTTCCGGCTAGAGGTATGGGTTTTAATATATAGGTTCCTATCTCTCCTTCTCGGGTGAGGCGAAGTGTGTTTTTATCCAATAACAATGAGAATTTTTCTTGCACCCCTGATAGTGACATGTAAACCCTATTCTCATCAAATAAGTCATTGATGGCGTTATCTGCTAGCGGAGAATCATAGGATAGAATATGATTGATTTTTTTGCCATTGAAGATCTTTTTTAGTGCAGTTCTGCTGAAGGTAGTATGGTTTTCGGCTAATGTTCCTGGACAATGTTGGATATTTGTAAGGCTCATGGGTTCTCGATATTAATCACGCGCACAGCGCCGATACAGTCATATTTCGCGGTGTATAATAAAATGCCAAAGGCATCATCGGGATCAATTTTTTTTCGCTGACACACCACGTATTTGTTTGAACCTTCAGGAAGTAAGTTGTAAAAAAAGGCAAACAAGTATGGCGAGTGAAATTCTTTTTTAGACTTGGGCAAGGTGAGGCTGATGCTTGGCTTTTCGATATTGATAAGCCATTGATGCAGATATTGGAATGAAAAAGAACCATCATCCCATTGTGTTAACATACCGGCCTCTTCATTTTTGAATAACACTTTTGCCTTTCTCATGGATCAACAGGTGTTTTTTTGATTTGTAGACAAACTTCCATACCCAGTGTGTTGGCCAGTTTTTGCAATGTTTCGATAGTCGGATTTCCCTTGCCACTTTCGAATTGTTTGAGGGTTCTCAGGCTGACGCCAGACAATTGGGCCAGGGAATCTTGGGTCACGCGCAGCGACTTTCTGCGTTCTTTCACGGTAAGTATCAAATCAGAAAAGTGCATTTCGTTGCATTATTTGATACAAACGTAGCGTTTTTTCCTCAAAAAGCAAAAAATAGAGCAGAATAGTGCACTTTTTGAAAATGTTGGTAAGATAAATTGGGATGAATGGCGCTTTGTTCAACCGGCGGTGAAGTGGGTTGCGAGGGTTATTCACCGCAAATCTGCGGTGATTAATTCAAATAACTACCGCAGACCTAAAATTAGTAGATCGTACTTCCCAATCGACTTGAGCTTTGGGGTTGATTTTGAAAGACAGGTGTAGAAGTGAGGGGAAAGGGAATCAGGGATTAATCTCTTTGATTTTCTCTTTTATAATCACTATTCCTTACA